>JASJCX010000283.1 GCA_030065255.1 Calothrix sp. MO_167.B42
AAAAATAGTTTTAATTCCAGTTTTATTGGGTATATTGAGTTTAATCTGCTCCTATAAACTAGGTTCAATTCGGGAAAGATTTATCAGCAGCATTCCTAAAAAAGGTTTACCCGTGGTTGAATTATATGAACCTACACAAGATAGCTAATCTTCAACTAATCTAGGATCAGGAATACCCCAAACTGCTTCTGCATAATCACAGTCATTATCAAATTGATATCTGTCTATAGACCAATCAGGAGCGAAATTTAAGAATTCATCTTCCCAAAGCTCATCTTCAATACCATAAAAAAATTTTGCAAGAGGTCTACAGCATAAATTGATACTTCTCTTGGGTGACCACCTGATTTTTCTTCTGGAAAGAGGTCTGCAATTAATTCCCACTGTTCCCATGTTAAGTTGCTAGGATATATTTTACTCATTGCTCGCAAGGTGCTGATGTCTTCAATTTCAGCTTAATTCACATCTTGCACCACAAAATTATTGAGAAAATTAGAGCCTAAAACCCTTATTATTTCGTAACCCACCTATTGCCCACTTTACCCTTATTGAGAAGGTGCAAGATATGTGTTAACCCTGTGAGCTTTCTTACAAAGCCCCCTACTTTTAAAACATCCTCTAAAGTTTAAGAGTTAGAATTTCGCAAATATTCTCTCCTATAGGATTACTATTTGATTTTTGAACAACACGTAGTGGCGTGACACAGCTAAAATAGCCTAAAAATGTAGAAACCCAACAAAGCTTTACTGGTGTTGGGTTTCATTCTTCAACCCAACCTACACTTAATGCATCATTTTAACCTTGCCATGCCAGTAGGGTGTGTTATCGCGTAGCGTAACGCACCATGATGTGAGGGTTTCGGTGCGTATAGCCCTAGCCTGCGGCAAGCCGCTGCGCGTCTACGGGCATGGCTAAGTGCAAAGCACACGCTGCGCGTGTCGCGAAAGCGACTCAGCTCTCCCGAAGGGAGCAAGAGGCACGCTAAAGACTGAAGTCATAACGCACCCTTGTATATTAATACCAATTTGAAAAAAGAATGCGACAGATGGGTAGGGGTTTAGCACTGCTAAACCCCTACGAGTAATTTAATTTATGTGTCGCAAACATTATTTGAATTGGTATAAGAGAAGTAGTAGACCGGATTCCTATATGTGGAAGATTACCCAATTAATTGAGGGAGGGAGTGAGAGAGGAGGGAGTGAGGGAGAAATTTTTATAGGTAATCTTAGAGCGTGATAGGAGTAATTGTTATTGACTAGAAACAAAAGTAATTTAAAATACATTTATGATAAGTAGTTTTATTGGTTTTTCTTGCAAGTATTTTTACTTGGAATGAATTACATATAATGTTCTGCTGTCATTGTATTCTCTACCAAAAATAAATAATCCGAATGGAAATATCCTCTTCTCGCCAATTCCTCGAGTGGTTAATACCGCAACATATTAGTCTGGTTGTAAGCACGTATCAAACTGGTAAAATTATTTTCTTGGGAGCCGAGGAGTTTTGTAAACTTTCTGCGTTTCAGCGACTGTTCAACCGGGCTATGGGTTTATATGCAACTACAGAACGACTTTATCTTAGTTGTAAATACCAATTATGGCAGTTAGATAATGCTCTCCTACCGGGACAAGTTCATGAAGGGTATGATAAGCTCTATGTTCCTCGTATTGGCTACACCACTGGGGATATAGATATTCATGATGTGGCTGTAGATGGGGACGGAAAAGTAGTTTTTGTCAGTACTTTACTCAATTGTTTGGCAACCCTTAGCGATAGTCATAGCTGCAAACCCCTGTGGAAACCTCCGTTTATTTCTAGGATTGTTGGTGAAGACCGCTGTCACCTTAATGGTTTGGCTATGGTAGATGGAAAACCGGGGTATGTTACCGCTTGCAGCCGTTCTGATATAGTTGATGGTTGGCGCGATCGCAAGATTGGTGGAGGGGTTGTAATTGATGTAGCTAGCAATGAGATAATTTGCACGGGGTTAGTTATGCCTCATTCTCCCCGTTGGTATCGAGGGAAATTATGGTTGCATAATTCTGGTAGGGGAGAGTTGGGTTATGTGGATTTAAATACGGGAAAGTTTGAAGCGGTTACTTTTTGTCCGGGATATTTGCGGGGGTTAGCATTTTGGGGAGATTATGCAATTGTCGGATTATCAAAGCCTAGGGGTGGAGATGGGACGTTTTCTGGTTTACCTCTTGATGATTTATTAAAAGAGAAGGATGCTGAAGCCCGTTGTGGTTTGATGGTGGTTAATTTAAATACGGGGACGATTGCTCATTGGGTCAGGTTTGAAGGTCAAATTACGGAACTCTACGATGTACAGATTATTCCTGGGGTAAAACATCCCATGGCTTTGGGATTTCAAACGGAAGAAATCTCTCAGCTTATAACTTTGGAACCAAATGAAGTAGTTAGTGATAATAAGTCATTAAATCAGGATAATAAAACTGAAACAAAACAGCAACAAAAGCAGAAACTAACATTACCTCAATCACCTTTTCAAGAAGAAGTTACTCAAGATAGTAAAAAGCTATTGGTAATATCTAAACATGATGATGGTGGCTTTTTCTCAAACTTTAATAAAGTTGTTCAGCTTTTGGGAATATATAGTAAAAGTAAAAACTATGATTACCAAGTGGATTGGAGGTTTAATGGTGATGAAGATTCCTTTCGTTATAGTGATGTGGTAGGAGAAAATGCTTGGAATCTTTTCTTTGAGGATTTACCGTTTGATGAGAATTATCAATATTCGGAGAAAATTGTTCAAAATCAGTATCTAAATTATTCGATAACTCATGTTTATGCCCATGATTTATATTTGAACAAAAACTTTTATGAAATACGCAGACAATATCATCATATTTATCAGCAATATATCAAAATTAAGCCAGATATTTTAGAAGAAGTAGATAATTTTTTTGCTACTTATATGGCTGGTAGTTTATGTTTGGGTGTTCATAAACGACACTGGCTGCATCAAGTTGAAGATTTTTCTAAAACCGCAGTATCGGTAAATGATTATATTCAGGTTATTCAAGAATTATTATCTCAATCTGGTGCGGAGAAAATATTTTTAGCTACTGATGAAGAAGAAGCGGTAGTAGAAATGAAAAAAGCTTTTGGTAATCGGGTTATTTGTCGTTCCGATATCACCAGGGCTTCAGCGGATGAATCTCAAGAGATGCACAGACAAGCAAAAAACAGTGGTTCTCGTTTGGGAAGAGAGGTTTTGATTGATGCTTTGCTCTTATCAAAATGCGATTTGATGCTACATGGAGTCAGCAATATTTCTACGGCTATTTCTTTTATGAATCCTCACCTAGAAATGGTTTATTTATATGTTGATAAGCAGGGTCAAACTCGAGTATTTTCTCACAGTAAAAAGTTGACAATTGAAATTGAAAAACTTAAGGTTATTTCTTTTAGCCTCTGGGGGGATAATCCCAAATATACATTAGGTGCAATTAAAAATGCCGATTTAGCTCCGAAAATTTATCCCGGTTGGATTTGCCGATTTTATGTTGATAGCACAGTACCCCAAGCAATTATTGATAGTTTATCATCTCGTCCCCATGTAGAGGTGATAAAATTTGCTGAAAATGCCGGTTGGAAGGCTTCTTTGTGGCGTTTCTATCCCGCAGTTGATTCAGATGTTGCTGTTATGATTGCTCGCGATACTGATTCTCGTTTAAATGCAAGAGAAAAAGCGGCTGTGGACGAATGGCTACTGAGCGATAAAAAATTTCATATTATGCGAGACCATCCCGGTCATAAATATCTAATTTTGGGTGGAATGTGGGGTGTTAAAGGCAATGGTTTAGATATGGTGAAATTGATTGATGATTATTTGCAAAATAACTCTTCGACAGATATTCAATATGGCATCGATCAAGATTTTTTGGCAGCAGTTATTTATCCTCAAGTAAAACAACGCAGTTTAGTACACGATGAGTTTTTTGAAGGCAAACCTTTTCCTGTACCAAGAAAAAATTATCAATACGTTGGTCAAGTTTTTGAAAAAGATGATAGTACAAAAAAAATATTTGACGATATTTTAAAGCAATATCTTCTGAATCAAAAACAAAATAATCTTGTTAATTCATCGGTTGAATCTAATTCAAATTCTCCCCAAGCATTATTAAACAGCAGTCGAGTTTTCAAAACAGAAAGTAATTTAGAACAAGCAGAATTTTGTCTGCGGGAAGCTATTCGTTTAAAACCTAATTATTGGGCTGCTTACAATAATTTAGGCACTTTATTACAAAATCAGGAAAATATTGTTGAAGCAAAACAATGCTATGAAAAAGCAATTGAGTTGAATCCTAATCTTGCCGAAGCTATTTCCAATTTAGCGAGTATATGGCTAGTTGAAGAAGACTTTGAAAGGGCTAAAACTGGATTTTATCGCGCATTGCAATTAAAGCCAGACTATATACCCGCACATATGAATTTGGGGAAAATTTTTAACAAACAAAAACGCTGGGGTGCAGTTGAGCATTTTGAAAAGGTAATTGCTTTAGACCCCAACCACAAAGAAGCTTATTCTGTTTTAGCTGGGATTTATGAATACCACAATCAATTTGCAAAAGCTCTCTACTGCTACGAGCAATTAGGAAGACTAGAACCAGATAATAAATATATCAAAGCTTTTATCAGCAATATTCACTTCAAGCAGTGTAACTGGGAAGACTACAATAGCCGCATGAGGGAATTAATTGCTTCCCTAGAATCACACTTAGCTAATCCGACTGATAATTTTTTAAGTCCTTTTGCTTTGAGCGCTCTTCCTGTTTCTTTGCAACAGCATCAGGATTTAGCTACAGCCAAAGCAAAAGAAATTAGTTTACAAGTCGCTGAAATTAAAGAACGTTTACAATTTAAATTTAGTAAAAATCAGCCGAAAAAACTTCGTATTGGTTACATTTCTCCCGATTTTCGCGAACATGCAGTAGGACGATTAATTTACCAAATTTTTCAACACCACAATCGCAACGAATTTGAAATTTATGCCTATCATACTGTGGATGTAGATAATTATATTACTCAACAAGTACGCTCCGGTTGCGATGTATTTGTGGATATCTCTTGTTTATCCAGTGAAGATGCTGCAAAACGTATCTACTCAGATGGAATTCATATTTTAATTGACTTGGCTGGCTATACCATTGACAATGCGGAAATTCTAGCGCTACAACCCGCGCCAATTCAAGCCCAGTGGCTGGGTTATCCCAACACTATGGGAGCCGATTTTGTTCAATATTACCTTGGCGATCGCATTTTAATTACTCCGGAAATTGCCCAGCATTACACCGAAGAAATTATCTATCTCCCCCATGCTTTTGTTGCTTCACCTTTACCAATCTCCGACAAACCCATGATTAGGGCTGAATTTGGGTTACCAGAAGATGCTTTTGTATTCTGTTGTTTCAATGCTCATTACAAAATCACTCCCCAACTATTTGATGTCTGGATGCGGATTTTAGAACAAGTACCCAATGGAGTATTGTGGTTAGCTTCGGGTAGCGGAATGGAGAATTTGCGATCGGAAGCGAAAAAACGGGGTTGTAATCCAAATCGGCTGATTTTCGCCGAAAAAATCCCCCACGATGAATATTTAGCCCGTTATAGGTTGGCAGATTTATACTTAGATACTTTTATCTATAATGCTGGTTCCACAGCAACAGCAGTATTACAATCGGGTTTACCTTTACTCACCTGTTGTGGAAATACTAATGCGTCCCGTATGGGAGCCAGTATTTGTACTGCTGCAGCATCAGAGAATACTATTTGTAATAGCGTTATCGAATACGAACAAAAAGCAGTACATCTGGCTACTCATAGTAGCGAGCTATCCCAGATACGTCTCTCCTTACAAGAGAAACTGCAATGTCAAACTACTTACCCTCCTTTATTCCAGGTCAAGGATTTTGTACTTACTCTTGAATCGGCTTTTGTGCAAATGTGGCAGAAATTTGTAGCTAGCAATTACTCCCTTCCCGGTGGAAGATTTCCTATAACCTAGTACGTCGCGGCGGAAATAAAGCAACCATTTATAAAAGGTCAAAGCTAGAAAACACAGTACTTTTGACTTTTGACTTTTTACTTTTGACTTCCGCGCAGCGGCACTAGTGCTTTGTCCCATTAGTTCTGAAGGGTAAAAAATGTAGTGGGAGCCTCTCGCTCCCTGCTTCCAAAAAGCGTCTCGCTCCCTGCTGTAAGCTGTGGCGTATTTAGGGTTTGCTGAATAACTGAAAAATGTTGATGTATCAATGCTTTGAGGCTATTTTATTGGGTCAGGGCGTGCAAGTCAATTAGGATTTTAAACCTAAAATCCTTGCATCTGCTATTTTTGATGGTAAAAAGAATAGAAACCCATAGGCACCGAACTATTCCCTATTCCCTATTCCCTATTCCCTACCCCCACCAAAAGACTTTTTCAGCAAGCCCTATTTAATTTGTATATCGGACGCGGGCAAGACTTCGGCGTGAGCTCAGACGTTCGGCTCAGCTCAGTCGAGCCGTCGAACGCTGCCCGCACTACAATAAACTATCAAAATTAATGGGACAGACCACTAGGTTGGGTTTCGTTCCTCAAACGCCACTTCCTACGTATACCTAAAACTCTATGAGGAAGGTAGTCGCGACTATTTATAGCGCGGTGGAATTCCGAAGTCAGGCGAATTTATTCGCCGTGTTCCTCTATCAGTATGTCTATATAATTTCTGAGCCGTTCTTGCCAATTTGGGACCGCTTTTAGTTTTTCTAGCTGCCCCTGCCGTGGCTCAATAGATTACGACTTCATTACTTAAAATATATAAAGCATCCGTATTTACTCTTAATTTATCGGTATTTACTTAGCACTGTTTCAGTATTTATACTGCCAAACAAACGAAACATTATAGTTAAAATTATTACTAATAAAACTGACATTATTGACAATAACTGAGAGATAAAACTTGATTGCAAGAGCGTCAGACTTGAAAAAAATTTGAAATTTTATACCAAAATAAATATAAATAATGACACAAGTAACTAATATCACCCCAACAGCAAACGATACAAATGCAAAAAAAGATGACAGCAATATCGTCATCACCTTCTCAGAAAATATTGATAAGAGTACTGTTGAAGACAACATAATAGTACGAGGTAGCCAAACTGGAATTATCAAAGGTGAATTCACAGTATCTGATGATAAAGTTACCTTCGACCCCACCTCCCCCTTTAAAGTGGGAGAACAAATCACCGTAGAAGTAACTAGTGGTGTCAAATCAACCAGTGGAGCGGACACCACAGCCAAAATACATCAATTTACCGTAGAAACAACATCAGGTACGGGTAACTTTAGTCAAACGACTCAATCCCTCGGTTCTTCCGACAGTAGGGATGTGTCATTAGGGGATGTAAATGGGGATGATAACCTTAGTCAAACGACTCAATCCCTCGGTTCTTCCTCGAGTAGGGGTGTGTCATTAGGGGATGTAAATGGGGATGATGACCTTGATGCTTTTGTTGCCAATGATGGTGAAAACAAGGTGTGGTTCAATAATCTACCAATTAAAGTAACTGAAATCACCCCAACAGCAAACGATACAAATGCAAAAAAAGATAACAGCGATATCGTCATCACCTTCTCAGAAAATATTGATGAGAGTACAGCGACTAAAGACAACATAAAAGTACGAGGTAGCCAAACTGGAATTATCAAAGGTGAATTCAAAGTATCTGATGATAAAGTTACCTTCAACCCCACCTCCCCCTTTAAAGTGGGAGAACAAATCACCGTAGAAGTAACTAGTGGTGTCAAATCAACCAGTGGACTGGACACCACAGCCAAAATACATCAATTTACCGTAGAAACAACATCAGGTACGGGTAACTTTAGTCAAACTACTCAATCCTTTGGTTCTTCCTGGAGTAGGGGTGTGTCATTAGGGGATGTAAATGGGGATGGTCACCTTGATGCTTTTGTTGCCAACTCAAGTGACGCCAACAAGGTGTGGCTAAATGACGGTAGCGGTAACTTTAATGATAGTTCTCAATCCCTCGGTTCTTCCTGGAGCTGGGATGTGTCATTAGGGGATGTAAATGGGGATGGTCACCTTGATGCTTTTGTTGCCAACTACCGTGAAAACAAGGTGTGGCTAAATGACGGTAGCGCTAACTTTAGTCAAACTACTCAATCCCTCGGTTCTTCCTCGAGTAGGGGTGTGT
>JASJCX010000284.1 GCA_030065255.1 Calothrix sp. MO_167.B42
TTACCAACATTTATTATCTCCTAAATTCCTATGCCACCGACGGTTATAAACCGTCGTCTCAAAGCGAAAGTCCTCTTTTAGAGGACTTTCGCTATTAGCCAGGGATTTAAATCCCTGGCTGGGGGGCTGACAGCCCAGGTGCAAGATATGAATATGCAAAAGGCACGGCGTGGGTAAGATTATTGGATAAACCGAGAGATTTTTGATGTTCCCTACGGGATAATTTGTTTTTGGTATGTTTGAGATTGCTTCAATGTCACTTTGACAGGGCTAGCAATGCCCACCTTACCCTGATATGTGTTAGGCAAAATTTTCCCAGGCTTGGGACATGACTTGACTGAGCCAACGTCGCTGCTGTCTATCTAATACGCTGTCTTCTGCTAATACCTGAGTCATTAATTCCTCTAAGGATTGTCCTTGGGAACTGACAATTCTAATCACTCCTGCGATCGCAGTTGCAACTAATTCTTCATCAACGGGTTGCTGCTGTAAAGCTAATATTTCCTGGGGTTTGTCTGGAATGGGATAATTCATGGTGTGTGTTGAGTGTGTGTTAAGAGCGAGCGGCAAACAAGTAACAAATATGAGAGAATCTTAAAACTTCTTAATTTAAATTTAATTTAACTGATAGGGCGGAGTGTAGCGTACTTTTTTCATTTGTTAAATCTGTCTTAATGGGTATATTTTTTGGATATTTGAAAAATTATGAAAGAATTACTTTATTTGGAAATTCCCACTACAGATACAAAAGGTGTTCTGAGTTGGTTGCAAGGGGATTTTCAGCCACAGGGCTTAGAAAAAATGCTGACCCCAGAAGGTATACGTCTGGGAGTAAATAAATCTACACATAGCGAACCAGGAGTTACAGATAAACTACCAAATGAACTTTCTATTTTCATTTGGTCAGTACAGCGTACCACTTATCTCAAGGTATTTCGCTGGGGTGATACACCCTTTCCCCAGGAGAAAAAAATTCTGGGGCAACTAACTAGGGAAATTAGAAATCGCTTCCCCCATCAATACCCAGAGCCACCAGCCATTGATTTATCCCAACAATCAATTTTTGAGGCATTGGCACCAGATTATCCCTTAACAGTCAAATATTTTCAGCAAATGCCCAAGGGAGAATACGACTTGCAACGGGTGTACTGGTGGGAGCAACGGTGGCGAGAAGGAGTCAGAAATCCCCAACAACCAAAACAGGTGATTTTTTCCCATCCACAGCCCGCCACCACCAACCCCCCATTGGCATATGACCTAATTTACATTGGGGGGGCATTGGGAGTCATTCACGCTGCTGTCATGGCACAACTAGGGTACAAAGTCCTGCTGGTAGAGCGTTTGGCCTTTGGACGGATGAACCGGGAATGGAATATTTCCCGGGATGAACTTCAAAGTTTAATTAATCTGGGTTTATTCACGGCTGGGGAGGTAGAATCCATCATTGCCAGGGAATACAAGGATGGGTTTAATAAGTTTTTTGATGGTAATAATCCCCCACATTTGCGATCGCCTATTTTACACACCCCTACTGTATTAAATATTGCTTTAAGCTCCGATAAATTACTGCAATTATGCAAGGAAAAATTGCAAGGCGCAGGGGGAGAAATTTGGGATGAAACGGAGTTTATCAGGGCGGATATCGATTCGCAACAAGTGGCGGTGACAGTTAAAAACATACCCAGTCAAACAGAAAAGGTGGCGAGTGGAAGGGTGTTAATGGATGCCATGGGAACTGCTTCCCCCATTGCTTGGCAATTAAACGGGAGTCGCGCTTTTGACAGCGTTTGTCCGACGGTGGGAGCAACCATTGACGGTGGATTTGAGCCAGGGGTATGGGATTCCGATTATGGTGATGTACTCAACAGCCACGGTGATATTTCCCGGGGGCGACAGTTGATTTGGGAATTGTTTCCCGGTGAAGGGAAAGAACTAACAATTTATTTATTTCACTACCATCAAGTTAACCCCCAAAATCCTGGTTCCTTATTGGAAATGTATGAAGACTTTTTTACCATTTTGCCAGAGTACCGGAGGTGCGATTTGGACAAATTAGTGTGGAAAAAGCCCACATTTGGCTATATACCCGGTCATTTTAGCGCAAATAGTCGCTCACGCACCGTGGCATTTGACCGTTTGTTGGCAATCGGTGATGCAGCTTCTCTCCAATCTCCTTTGGTGTTTACAGGCTTTGGTTCCTTGGTACGTAATTTGGAACGGCTTACTACCCTGTTAAATATTGCCCTCAAGTATGATTTATTGAGTTCTACCCATCTCAACCAAATTCGTGCCTTCCAAAGCAATATTGCCGTTACCTGGATGTTTTCTAAGGGGATGATGGTACCGACGGGGAAATTTTTACCACCCCAAAGGATTAACGCCATGTTGAATAATTTCTTTGGCTTATTGGTGGATGAACCATCGGCAATCACAGATAACTTTATTAAAGATAAATTTACCTGGTCAACCTTTAATCGTCTAGCACTCAAAGCAGCCCGGAAAAACCCCGCCTTATTACCGTGGATTTTGGAAATGGCAGGGACAAAGGATATGCTGCGTTGGAGTCGTAATTATGTTAATTTCACTGTTCATGCGTTGGTAAGCGTTTTGTTGAATGGATGGTTCTCACAATTTTTGCGACAAATTGAGCCTTGGCTAGAACCACGTAATCCTGCTTTATGGTTGCGGTTGTTGGCAATTGACTATGCTGTGCGCGTGGATAAACCCAGGAGTGGAGGAGGGAAAGAGGGAAAGAGGGAATTACAAGTAATAAGTAATAAGTAATAAGTAATAAGTAATAAGTAATAAGTAATAAGTAATAAGTAATAAGTAATAATATCATGTTAGCTTAATTACTTATTACTTCTGCTTGATTCACCCCAACCCTCTCTTACCCTCTCCTTAATAAGGAGAGGGTGCCGCAGGCGGGTGAGGTTTTATAAGTATTCATCCGCACATAATATAACCCTTTTCTGTCATTCTCTGGTTTTTCCTATTAATAAAGAGTTGTCAAGAGACGTATTCTCAATAGGTTGAGATGTTTTGAACCAAAATTTTGTCATTTTCCCATCTCGCGGAAATTCTATTCAGAAATAACCGAGCGATCCTTGACACACAAGAGTTACAGAATTTATAAATTGTAAGACTTTCGGAGAGTGACAGAAGAGGGATAAATAGGGCTTTGCCGATAAATAAAGTACAAATTCACATACAAAAGCTCTTGTGGGATGAGCATCTCTGCCTGTGGGATGGGCATGCAGTGCCCATCCCAATGTACTTTACTAATATAAAATATGCTGTATGTTTTGCCCGAATAATTTATGATATGAAGCCTCTTCATTCATCAAGAAAAAGTTATGAGCCTTTCCTCGTGGGTTTTAATCCTCTGAATTTAGGCACAACTTATTACTCATTACTCATTACTTATTACTTGTGAAAGATGACAGTACTGACATTAAATCTCAATTCAGTAATTAAACTGACAAGGGAGCAGTTTTATCAATTATGTGCAGAAAACCCTGATTTAAAATTAGAACGCGATGCCCAAGGAGCATTAATTATAATGCCACCAACAGGAGGAGAAACAGGAAGAGCAAATGTGAATTTAATTCTCCAGGTAGCATCATGGAATGAACAACATCAACTGGGAGAAGTTTTCGATTCATCAACTGGATTTACTTTACCAAATGGTGCTGAACGTTCTCCCGATGTTTCTTGGGTAGAAAAATCCCGTTGGCATACTTTAACTCAAGAGCAAAGAGAAAAATTTATTCCTCTGTGTCCTGATTTTGTTATTGAACTTATGTCACCATCTGACAGTTTACAGAAAGTTCAAAATAAGATGAATGAATATATGCAAAATGGTTGTCGTTTGGGTTGGTTGATTAACCGCAAAAAACAAGAAGTAGAAATCTATCGTCCAGGGCAAGATGTGGAAGTTTTAAAGTTACCTCAAATGATTTCTGGGGAGAATATTTTACCTGGATTTGTACTCAATTTACAACGAATTTGGACATAATAGGCATTACCCCACATCAATAAATTTAAGAATTGTAAAACTTCCCAGTAATGCACCCTACAGATACTACTTATTACTACGGAGTACTTTTTTCCTCCAACCAAGCAATTAAATCATCCATTTGAGAAATATTTAACAAAGCCACACCTAAAGCTTCTAACTTCTCAACAGATAAAACTTCAACCTTTTCAACAATGGATGATTCCAACTCACCAAAACGCTGGTTGAGCAAAAGCATACAAAATGAAAGTGCTTCTTTTTGCTTCCCTTGTTCTTCCCCTTTTTTTTCTCCCTTTTGCTCAATATCTTGGTAAATAACTGATTCTCGCATCATATCCTCGCTTAAAAATCTACGAATTAAATCCTTCTCAAATTTTAAACCTGCTAAAATCTCCGTATATGCTGCTATCTCTTGTCTTGACTCTTTACTAGGAATTTTAGCAACACTTTGGGCTACTTGAGATAGTAACTGTTCGGGGGAATATGTACGTGTTAATGGCGCAAGGGGTAGTAATGCTGGATTATTAAGAAACATTGGAGAATCTTGCTCCCACATTCGTATGACTCGGTAACGATGGGATGTCATTTCGTTGACATACTCTTCAGTAAAAGCGATTTCGTTATTTGTTTCTTGCAGAAAAATAACTACTTGGGTAATTGGAACATCATATTGTCGTACCAATCTGACGAAATAATCCAACATCCGTAAGGGAATCGGGGGAGTAGATTTTGTTAAAGTCTGAAATTCAATATGCAAAATTCTGCTCGTTGTTCGTAGGAAAGTCACAGAATCTGCTCGTATTGGTTCGATACTCAATTCTGTTTTTAAAACTTTGACTGGTGATTCTCCTGCTAGTAACCAACGAGCAAAGTCTTGAGGATATTTCTCTGCTAATAACTTACAAACGTTATCTGTACTCACTATGACACCCGGATTTATATATAGCAATCCTAAATCATTTGTGAAAAATTAGATCCCCGACTTTTCCAAAAAGTCGGGGATCTGAGCCTCTCCATTTTTGTGAGTCAAATATTCCCGATTTATTATTCTGAGATTAATTACAGTATTATATTTTATAGCAATGGACATATTGGTTAGGAAATTATTGTTCGACTCAAGAACTATCAACCATCAACCATCAACTATCAACTTTCACTTTTTGCAACGTATTTAATAATTCCCAAGCTGTAAATGGCTTGGCTAAAAATCCTTGAATATCAGTACTAGCAGCCTTAGAAAGTACCTCATTAGATGCTAGTCCACTCATGACAACAATTGGTACTTGGGAATTGAGTTTTTGTAAGGTACGAATAGTGGTCATACTATCTAAATTAGGCATCATTAAATCAATTAATACAGCTTTAATTTTATGGCTATTTTTAGCAAATAATGCAATCGCTTCAATGCCATCCCTAGCAATTAAGGCTTGGTAATTATAAGTTTCCAGGGAGGTTTTAGTAATTTCTAAAATAGATGTTTCATCATCAACAACTAAAATTAATTCCCCTGCACCTGGTGGTGGTTCCAATTCTGAAAATGTTGGATTTTCCGCGCCTTCTACTGCTGGTAAGTAAATTTTGAAGCAAGTCCCACTACCAGCTTCACTATATACATCCACAAAACCACCATGACTTTTAACAATTCCTAATACCGTTGACAGTCCTAATCCCGTACCTTTGCCCAACTCTTTGGTAGTAAAAAAAGGTTCAAAAATGCGCTCCAAATTTTCCGTATTAATACCGCATCCAGTATCGGAAATTGCGATCGCCACATATGGCCCAACCCGGGCATCTAAATGCATCCTGGCATAATTTTCATCAATGAAGAAATTAGCGATGGCTAAGGTAAGGGTACCTCCATTTGCCATAGCATCCCGGGCGTTTAAGCATAGGTTCATCAACACCTGATGCAATTGGGTAGCATCAGCAGAAACTGTCCATAAATCTTTGGTAGCAATATCCATGCAAATTTCAATGGATTTAGGGAAAGTTTGTCTGGCAACCCGCGCCACTTCTACCAATAAATGCCCTGCTTGTAAGGTAGTACGCTGGGTTTCCGTACCCCGAGCAAAGGAAAGAATTTGTTTGATTAAGTCGCTACCACGTTTGCAGTTGTCTAGGACAATTTTCACCAATTCCTGGGTATTATCATCTATGTCAGGGAGTTTCAGAGGTAATAATTGAGCCACTGCCAATATTGGTGTGAGAATATTATTCAAGTCATGGGCAATGCCACTTGCCAGGGTACCAATACTCTGCAAACGTTGGGTACGTAAAAATTGGGCTTCTAGTTGTTTCTTCTCAGTAATATCTGTAGCAACAGTTAAAATTGATTTGGCATTGCCTTGTTCATCCCGAATTACTGTCCATCTAGCTTCTACGATAATTTTACGGTCATCTTTACGGTATTGATGCAATTCCCCATGCCATTCTCCATGCTCTAATACTGTTTTCAGGGCTAACTCTAATTGGGGTATACTGCTGTCATCATACAAAAGGTGGTGAGCATTTTTACCTTGCATTTGGGCTTGTTCCCAACCATAAACCCTCTGTGCCCCTTGATTGCAGAAAACAATATCTCCAGTTAGACTCAGCACCAAAATGGCATCCGTAGTAATATCAATTAAAGCAGCTTGTTCCCGGGCTTGCTGTTCGGCTAGTTTGCGAGCAGTAATATCCGTCTCCGAACCCGCCATCCGCAACACATTACCCTGTTCATCCCACAGAGCAATTCCCCGACTAAAAATCCATTTATAGGTACCATCTTTGCAAAGGGTACGATATTCAACGGCAAATAAAGGAGTTTTGCGAGCAAAATAGTCTGCCACTGACTGTATCACCCAGTTTAACTCATCACCATGGACCCGTTGGGACCATTCATCTAAAGAGTTACCAATTTCATCCTCCCCAAAGCCGCGCATCTGCTTCCAACGACTGGAAAAAAATACCTCATTAGTTTGTACGTTCCAATCCCAAATGCCATCATTACTACCTTGTAGAACTAAATTCCAGCGTTCTTCCCTTTCCTGTAATGTTTGTTCCGCCCGCTTGCGTAGTTGTAGTTCCCCATAGATATCCCTCATATCCCTTACCACCGATAGGAAGCCAACCACCGTATCGGATTCATCCTTGAGCACAGAAATTGAGGACTCTACAGGAATTTCTCCCCCACTACATCGGCGATGGATGTTTTCCCCTTTCCAGGAACCATTGTTTTTCAAAGCATTCACACAAGCCTGCTGTGACTCTGGATGCAACCACAAACACTCAAAGGCTCTTGACAATGGCTGACCGATAATTTCCCCGACTTTGATATTGTATAATTTCTCTGCCTGGAAATTCCAATAAGTTACCCGGTGTTCCGTATCAGTGGCGATTATGGCATCATTTACCCAGGAGAGAATATTACCTAGAAACTGCACATATGGGTGTGTACTTTGAGTAGCGATCGCTATATCCAATGGTACATTATTTTGACAAAGTTGATTAGTTGATTCTACTGATTTATCTAAATCATCTTCATGTTCCCCTAAACAATAGTTGATTCCCTGAGTCGGGATTTCACTTACGCAATTATAAAGAGCATTAATTTTCATCACTTCCGCTATATGTCGCAATTTCAACGTCACCGCATGGGATAAATTTGCAAAAAATTGATCGATACTTGCACCATTAATACTTATGGCAAAATTTTCTCGCCATTTGATAATTGATAAAAATGAAATATGATAGTTCCTTGGCCTGAATAAAACATGATTTATATCCCATTTTTGCCCTATGAATAGATATTTTCTAGTCAGGGAGACAAATTCTACTGCGAGTAGTTCTAAACATTTTGTAGTTAAAACAACTAAATTTATATACGTTAAAAATTGGTCACTATAAAATTGAAAAACACCGAATATGCGGCTAATAGACTGCTTTTGAAAAATATTAACTTGATAATTAGTGATGCATTGATGAATAAAAATAGCAATAGCATTAATGATTGAAGTGCTATTTTTAACAATTACTTCATCATAAATAATGATATCAGTAATATTTTTTTTGACAGGTTGATTCTTCGGTTGCATAGTCCAAACTCCTGTCTTCTAGGAACATTCATTATAAGCACTATTAGTACTAGCAACCTGCTAAATTGGCACTTCTCCGGAAAAAACAATATATAGCCATCCTAAATCATTTGTGAGAGGTTAGATCCCCGACATCTTAAAGATGTCGGGGATCTGGGCACTG
>JASJCX010000285.1 GCA_030065255.1 Calothrix sp. MO_167.B42
AACCCTCTCTTACCCTCTCCTTAATAGGTCGAGGGTGCCGCAGGCGGGTGAGGTTTTATAAGTATTCATCCGCACATGATATAAGACAGTATTGTTTGACTCAAGGACTGTCAACTGTCAACTGAAAAACATCCTAACTATTAAATGCAACTGCTATAAAATATGCCTACAAGTATTTAACTTTATTTTCAAGATGCAGACAAAGCAATGGCAAAACAGATAAATAATAAACCCAACAGCAACATTAAAGCCTGATTATGTCGTAGCCAATTGCGAACAACAACACCAAAACTATTGGCTTGGGTTTGTCGTTGTAATTCCAACTCATATTCTGCAAAATTTTCATAGAGGGTACATTCCTGAGCGTAGGGACGTTGAGGAAAGTTACAACTATCATCAGTGTGGTAAGTACAGCTATCGCACAGATAGTCTACTCCATTCCCACGATGCAAAGGTATACCCGGATGTCCATATGCTTTTAACTGGGTACGGCAATAAGGACAGGTAACTACCTGGGAATTGACGGGTTGATGACAGCGAGGACAGGTTGCAGTCTTCAAAGTCAGTATGCTGATAAATGAATGGATATGACAATATTATCATCTCAAAGTCTTCGGTAGCACATATCTTGCACCTCCGAGAAGGGTAAGGTGGGCATTGCTCACCCTACTACTAAATAATGCAAAAACCCACCGTAACGGGTAAAAATAGCAACAAACAATTAATTTAGAGCAATAATTTATTGAAAATGCTTCATTTCTGCTTCTAATTGCCTAATCAAAGTCATATCACCTTTATTTCTTGCCACTTGCAACCGATGTTCAAGATTTTTTTGAATATTCTGCTTATGAACCGCTCGTAGATTTTTGACTACTTCTGCTCCCTTAGTATTCATAGCTGAAACCTTTAATATTTCCATTTATCTTTTGCATTCCTAATTTATCATATTTTTGTAGTATCTGCTACAGAAATATCTAAATTTAATGTTAATCAATAAATCCATATATTGTGATTTGTAAAATTTTCTGTGTAAATAAAAATTTGATTAACCGATGAGGCAGCAAAAACTACTAACTCTACTGAGTGATTTTGGCGATCGCGATGAATATGTGGGTGTAATGAAGGGGGTAATTGCCCAAATCAACGCCAGCACTAGAATTATAGATATAACCCACCAAATACCACCTCAAAACATTGCTGCTGGCAGATTTTGCCTGAGGAATGCCTACCCTCATTTTCCCCAGGGAACCGTTCATGTGGTGGTGGTAGATCCGGGAGTAGGGGGAAAGCGACGAGCGATCGCTGTACAATTAGCATCTGGGTTCTTGGTAGGGCCAGATAATGGTTTATTGAGTGGAGTTCTATGTGACCATGATGCGATCGCTGCCATAGAATTGACAAATCAAAACTATTGGTACACCTCTACTCCTAGTAGTACTTTCCACGGTCGAGATATATTTGCACCAGTGGGAGCCCATCTGGCAAATGGGGTTGCGATGCAAGAATTAGGGACACCAATTAATCCCGCGACATTGGTGAAGTTAGAGTTAGCTGAATGTATTTACCAGTGTGACAGGATATTGGGATGTATCCAGTATATTGACCACTTTGGTAATTTAGTCACCAATATTCCCGGAAGTTCTGTATCAGGTAAAGATTGGTACGTGCAAGTAGGCGATCAGTTTATTAGTAATTCTCAAACCTATGCAGATCGAAAAATTGGGGAAGCAATCGCTTTAATTGGTAGCCATAACTGGGTGGAAATTGCTGTCAACAGTGGTAATGCACAATTGCAATTACAGATGGAATTGGGAAACGAGATTACAGTGCAATGGGGATAAAGGTGAGGTTGTGCTTTGTTTAACCTTACACCCTGCAATAATACGGCTATAGGGGTAAAGCCTTGCTGTCACTCTTAGTGGGAAACCCACCAGCGCAATAGCTCCCCAAAATCACACTTTTAGTTTTACTTGTGTGGTTTCTGATTCTACAGGTGGTAGAGACATGAATTAGACTGTGAAAAAAAGTAAATAAAATTACATATTCTCATGTTCTTATTGTAACTTTAAGGTGAAGAGATAAAAAAATAAGGTGAAAAGATAAAAATATCTTAAGAAAAACGTGAGTTAGACGAAATTTTGAGGCTAAAATCCTTATAAAGAAAGGATTTGTATAATTAAAGTGGCGAGTCGCTTCCCAAATAGTTGAGAATAAAGTCAACAATTAACCTAACTGATACCTAATTGATCTTTTTCTTGATAATTCCTGAACTTTGATGAGCAGGTGATTTCCCTAATTATTGATAGGTAAAGATTTCAGGATTTAAAAATCATCGTACTCACGTTAATAAAAAATGAACTTGGTCTAAAAGAAGGAGCTGTGCTATGCCAGACCAAAGTGAAGCCAAAATCACCCAATCCCAACCTGAATTTGATGTCTTCCTTGCTCACAATAGCCAAGACAAGCAACAGGTTGAAGAGATTGCTGAAGCACTGAGATTGCGGGGTATGAAACCGTGGTTAGATAAAGAACAAATTCCACCTGGTGTATCATTTTCAGATGCGATCCAAGCAGCAATCCCAAAATGTAAAGTAAGTGCCGTTTTTATTGGTTCAAATGGATTGGGGAAATGGGAGGAGGAAGAATACAAACTATCGATTACCCTATGCGTTGAAAAGAAAATCCCCTTGATTCCCGTCCTGTTGCCAGGTGTTGACGAAATCCCTGAAGAAATAAAAAACAAATTGCGTTTTGGTATTAACCGTAAATATGTATCTTTCCATGAGAGAACTAATGAGGTTGAAGCACTAGATGAACTAGAATGGGGCATTACTCAACGCAGGCCTGTAAAGAAACGGTATAGAATTTTGGTAAATGTTGCAGAACCTCAAAAAAACTGTTTCTTAGCTATGCCTAAACAGGGATTAGATAGCATTTACAAAGCAGTTCAAAAGGCAGCTAAGAATATGTCAGTTAAGCAGCCGGTTGGGAATATAGGGATCCAAATGCTCCAAACCAGAGATAGGACGAATGCTGGCTTTGTAGAAGATATAGCTCATATCATCAGTGGCATTAGGTCATCTGAAATTGTTGTAGGGGTATGCGTTTCGGAAGATAAATATTATCAGCCAGATCCAGATGTAATATACGAGTTAGGACTAGCTCATGCTCTGGGCAAACCTCTTTGTATCATCACTAACCAAGCCAACCACAATTCTCTGTCCAATTATATTCTTAAGGACATACCACAGGAGGAGTTTATTGACTACGAGTTATCTGAGATAGATGACGGGAAGGATTTGAGTGAAAAAGTAAAAAACAAGTTAGAAGTTATTATTAATTCTCTAGAATTTCCTTATTTAGTCGAGCCTAGAAATAGAGATATTATTGCTATTGATTGGGAGAAATCGCAATGTTTTCTTCCACCATTTCGGGATAACTTCTGCAATATTCTTAACTTTGGACTAGAGATTCATAAGCAATTTTCCCCTCTCCAAAATCTGCTTACAAGTCTTTATAAAGAGGTTGAAGAGGTCGCGGATACTTTGCAAGATCCAACCTCAACTAGAAATATCAATAAGGAGATTGATGATGCAATCAAAGCTTGGAGAGAATATAAACAGGAATATCAAGGATTAAACCTACTGAATCAAACTGCGTCTGAATTGAGAAAAGTTAAACAATATTTTGAAAATTTGAATAGAGAGATAAGTGGTACTAACCAATTTGTAGCACAATTCTATATAGACTATAAAATGGTCATTCAACTAATTGAAGATTATCCTGATAGCCATAAACTTTTATCCTCTATTTTAGAAAAAGATGATGTTATTAATCGATTACACAGAGTTGCACAAGTTCACACATTATGCAATGGAATTAATAACTTAATCGAACACATTGAACTACTGATTTATAAAGGAGCAAGTAATATGGTAAAAAATCTAGCAGCAATGATTTGCCATAATGAATATTTAGGAAAATGAAAATGAATAAAGTACAGTATGAAGCCAAGGAAAAGTTTGATTTTTCATCACTTCAGGCTTGTCACAAACAACTTTATGAACAAGTTAGTGACATAATAATTCAGGAAGAAATATCTAGAACGCCAGACAAGGAAGATGATTGGTCTAAGAAAATTCAAGAGGTTAGTGATGATATAAAAAACTTGATCGACAACCTTGCACAATTTGCTTCCCAAGTCACTTCAATTGATGAGTACAATTGGGTAAAAGAAGCTGCTTATGAATGGGGAGCTGTGGGAGATTGTCTTGAAGTAACATTGCCCTTGTCTGACACAATAGAGACAGATAAAAATTGGAAAAATAGTGGACAAAGAATTCTATCTTCACTTCCCAAATCACTTCCAGGATTTTCTTTTACTTCAACAATATCTAAGGAATATATTGAAAAAACTGCACACGACTTAAGTGAGGCTCGAAAATTAAGATTAATAGGAGAATTGCGAGACCGTTTAGGTCAAGTATCGCCAAGTAATTTAGAAGAATTCCTCCATTACCTTTTACAAAGTCTATCTCTCAGTAATCTAGAAAAAGAGATGAACGAAGATTGGTATAGTGCTTGCACCTATTTCTCTTCTAAAATTATGGAAGGTAAGCTAGATCTTGCTTGTCAGGTTACATCTGAATTATATGATTGCTTAGAAGAAGTCTGGTTAGAAGATGTTAAGCACCTCAAAGCTTACCAGGTTTGGTGGGATAACGGAGGTGGATGGATTTCAGAAGAATCTATCAGGGTTAATTATTATTTACAAGCTTGTCAACAAATAGCAGATAGTCTCTTCGATCCTTACATCAAAGCTCCCTTAATTCAGTTTGGGGATATAAAAGATTACTTGAAAACTCACTATTTAACTGATACAGGGAAATTCGACCGAGGCAAGTCGCACAATTTGATAAAGAGAAAGGCATATCGTCTTTGGGAAAAGAACGCAAGTTCAAACGAGCGGGAAAACTGGTCGCGTGCTGAACAATATGTTAAAAATTTCTATGGCAACATCATGTCTGCCATAATTGATGGTGACTTAGAAAGCCTTGATAAAGTCAAAAAAGCAATTCAATCGAGTATAGATCCCGACCATAAATACATCATTAATTGCTTTGAAATAGCACTCGTCATCTATTTTCTTAAAGAGGAAATGCTCCAAGATGTTAAGGAAATTTGAGTGAGTTGATCAACTTTTACCCATGTTCTGAAAGTTAGCATAGGTATGAAAAAACATTTTACTTTCCTGTTGCCTCTAATGCTATCAGTCCTTTTTGGGGTAGAGATTCCAGTATGTTCTAGAATCCCCGTGTCGAACCCACCTCAAGATTCATTGGAGAGGGAGATTTGGCTCCTAGCTCGCAGCGATGTCAATGATGAAATTCCCAGGCGGACTGATTTTGTTGTTAAGCTTTATAGCAATAACTCTCAAAATCTCAGTTCTCCAGATATTAGAAAAATCTATGATGAGGAATATAGTAAGCTGTCCGAGAAAAAGCACTTCCACAGAGTGTTAGGGTTGGCTTTTGTCGCGGCCATTGTCCTGAGTTGTTTAACACTGGCTGCATCATCAATCCGAAAAAAGAGTCTAGCCGCTGTGACAAATGTTTCCGTGAGCCTCCCCTTTGGCATAGGTAGTATGGAGTTGGATATTACGCAAGTAGAGCAAAACGTTGCATGGTCACTTTATGTTGAGTTAGTCACGCGCATTGCTATTCAGCCGCTTGAGTCAGACCAGGGATTGATGCGGGAGGCTCTGACCTCGCTATATAGCTTATTTGGCACTACCCGTCAAATTCTCAAGGAAGGAGGTCCAGCTGTTGACGTGTCTCCTAAATCGGTTGGCGGCATCGCTATTGCCGTACTTAACCAAGGTCTACGCCCCTTCCTTGCCAAGTGGCACCCTGCCCTTGAAGAATGGGAAGTAAAGCGCCCTAGCACCATTAGCCGTAAACAACATGAGAAGGAATGGTTTGCACAATCGCAACTACGCAGTGAACTGGAATTCCTTAGGCAAGACCTAGAAAAATATGCAGAAGCCTTGGCTAGGATTGCAAATGTTCGGCTATGAGAATTAAACGAAGGTCGGCATTGATGAGTGGAGAAAGAACTATATTCTCAACTGAGTATTTGGATTAGCGATCGCTTAAGAAAAGTAGTCGTTCAAGGTTGAAGGAGAGTGAGTGCTCTTAATATATCAAGAAAGAATTTCTTAATTAATTTGCCAGCGATATGAAAGAGATAAAACTAACCTTTTTTGCAACTTCTACACCTGCTGGAATGGAATTGGTGGACTTACTCCAAAATACATTCGCATCCGAATTTCCAGGAGGTCTTAAAGTCAGCATGAAAACTGTGATAGATGGCGACCAGGGAGATCTGATGATTGCGGGCCTGCGAGATGATGTCGTCATCTTTGATGCTTCCGTAGAGGACGATGTTGGCTCTAACTATAAAGCTGCCAATATGTGGCCAAGCAGCATGGAACATTTTTTAGTCGTAAGCCGCACGCGATTACCACTTAATTTTCAAGCTTTCCATGAAGGAGGTTCACCTGATACATCTGGAGATGTCTACAAGCGTCCATTTTCTCTCGACAATCAGTACCTTGTAAATTGGATTAAAAAACAACTGGAGCTTTTAGAAGTGCAATTACCGCGACCGCAGGATGAGCGTCATACAATTGAAGAAGGTCGATTTTTCGCTGATAGAAAAGCTATTAGTGAAAAAAGTGAAAAAATTATAGCCAATTCCCATAAAAAAAAAGCACAATACCATAAAAATACAGGGCGTGCATTTGTTAGCTACCTAAGCCGCTATTCTCAATATCATCGTACATCGGTAGCTGTTCATGGATTCCATGTGGAAGATTTGCTGCGCTACATTAAGAATCAGCATGGCGATCCTGATTACCCTGTACTGTATTATCCACCTGGAAGCCTATCCAGCGAGTTCATGACAGAACATCGTCGTTGGCAAGTAGTATCTCTGATTGATTGGCGGATTCAGGCAGTAGATGAAATCTGGATATTTGAAACCGACGACTATTACAACTCCTGGTGGACGCAAGCAGAATTGGCATCATTGGCTTATATGCAGCCTGATAATAAACCACTGTCAAAAAAAATATTACTTTGTAAGCCGACAGCGAAAGGTTTAGTGGTTAGAGAAGCTGAGTCGGGATTTATTCAAAAACTTGAGCAGAAATTGTCAAGAGAATTTGAACGTCGTTTGTCAAATTCAGATCCACTGACGATGGGCTATGAAACGGTTCGCCCTATGCAAATACTAAAAAATGTTCCAATACCGATTCAATGGTTATTTTTCAAGGGAGTTAATTTTTTCGCAGAATTTATGATGTCGGGTTCTCCCATGTATCAGGAGATGAAGAAAGAGAGTCAAAAAGATCCAACGCTGAATAGCTTCAAACACTACCGCGAAATGTTAAAGTCTCATGTTTTTTCAGAGAGCTTTTGGAATGACAGAATTGTAACTTGTCCCAATTGCAGGGGTAACAACAAAGCAAGACATAACTTTGATTTTGAAGCTTTTTTGTATCACAAACAGCCAGGTCAATTCCGAATTTCTTCTGAAAAAATGGAGATGATTCTAAGCTCTAACAGATGGACTTGTGCCAGCTGCGGCTTTCAGTTTCGCGTTGTAGAAGAAGATTATTCTCAGTTTCTATGGTGGCCTGTTAGAATGGGTCGTACGACTGGACCTGGGGGGGTGTATATTGAAAAAATCCCTGTTTACACGTTGCAATCTATATCTGAAACCAATTAAGTGTGGTCAAAAGTAGTTGGTGAGTGAGCGTGAGCTCCACGGAGCGCACAGGTGATCGCACCCCTGCGAAGAGTCCAAACACAGCAAACTACGGTTCACTTCCGAATGGCACTAAGAAAAGCTGAAACACCTGCGGTTTAAGCAGTTTGCAATTGCTTTCGTAATTCGTGACGGGGTTTCGTCATCAAGGGATAAGCTTTCGGGCGACGTTTACGAACTCGTGCCTCACTGTGACCTGGGCGTTTTGGAACAGTTTTGTGAACAATAAATTTAAGTAAAGTGCGATAAATTTGAAGACATTTTTGAGACAAAGCGGATAGCTGCGAGATTACTGAGGAATTACTCGAAAGCCTTAACACTAAATGTTTTCAATGCGCTGAGTATACGTGCTGTTAAAGTGCACCTCACTAGACCAGGACTTACGCAATTGTCACAATCGGTGGTTGGTGCGTGACGTTATAAGTCTTATTACTACGTTCAAATATGTTCGCATCTCACGCA
>JASJCX010000016.1 GCA_030065255.1 Calothrix sp. MO_167.B42
AAGGATACTGCTGGTCATTCAGGGGTGACACCCCTGAATGACCAAAAAATAGGGGTTTGAGGAGCGCAGTCGCACTCCTATTAATAACTCGAAATCCCTATTCATTCGTTGGAATGAGGGGTCAGACCTACCATTCGCCAGCAGTATCCTCAAAGAAGTCGGGGATCTGTGGTCCCTGGTGAATTAATGTGGTGAAGTACTAAAGATTTCCAGCCCCTGACTTGGGCTATGGGGTTAATCTAAAATAGACAACGGATATGTATTATCTACTTTCCAAAATCTAAAATCTAAAATCTAAAATTGGTTGACTAATCTCTACGGGTTGTAGGCGTTGTTTTAAAAGTTGCTATTAGTAAAGACACAATTCCAATATTAATAAATACATCAGCCAAGTTAAATACAGGAAAGTTAATCAGGCGAAAATCCAAAAAGTCAACTACATAACCTAAAACAAACCTATCTATGCCATTACCCATAGCTCCACCTAATATACAACCATAACCAAGCCATTGCCAAAAATGTAAGGTTGGTGCGAAACAAGCCAAAACTATTAATGCCAAGCTCACACCCAAAGACAGCCAACGCAACCACCCCACCTGACCTGTAAATAAACTAAATGCTGCACCAGTATTTGTGACATATGTAAAATGAAAAACCCCTGATATTATAGGTAGGGTTTCTTTGAGATTAAAATTTTTGACTACCAGATATTTTGTTAGTTGGTCTAAGAAAAAAGTAACAAAAGCAGTAATCCAGAAAAAGCGGTTTTTCCAACGCATAATTTAGTGAATTGATAGTCAAAAAATTTTAGATTTTAGAATGAATTCCACAGGTCAGTTTTTGTGTTAGCTTAAATTTATTAAAATACTTTCAGGGTTTAGTAAAACATTATGTGTCTTAGCACGTAGGCGATCGCAGTTACAGCACAAACCACAGCTAATTGTCCTGGCAATGCTAACCAAGAATATTTATAAATTACCTGCAATAGTGTTTCATTCCCCGTACTTTGCAATTGCAAAATATGACTGATAATCAAATAAGTGATACCGCAGATGTGAACAGTCAGCAAACCAGAAACACAACTAAAAGCTAAGGTTTCTAATTTCGGTCGAGCCTGAAATGCCAAAAAACCACAAACCCAAGCTCCAGGAATAAAACCCAACAAGTAGCCAAATTGGGACAATTTGACATAACCAATTCCACCACCCTCGGTAAATACAGGCAACAAGGTTAAACCCATAACTAAGTAGGCTATTTGAGACAGGGCACCTGCATTTTTTCCCCCCAAACATCCGACCAATAATACACCACCAATTTGAAACGGCACTCCCAAAGGAATAGTATGGATGTCTTGTTTAACCCAATTCCACGGAAAGGTGGTGATATGAGCTTCCAGAAAAGTTCCCCCTATGGTTAGCATTAAGCCAATCATAGACCATAGTAATTGATTGGATGCGGCTAACATTTACAAACTACTCATGTAAAAAAGTCTCATTTTAAGTTCAAAGCTCTCAAAGTGAACCACCCACACTTTCCCTGACGGTATACTGTAGGCTTCCCAATTCATCGGGGATTGCCTCTAGAACAGGTCAGTTCTATTGGTCTTAAATTCCCTCCTACTTCTGGAGTCTTGGTTCCCAAGACCCAAAATTATTCTGGCAACATTTACCTCAAAGTTTGGTTTTCACTTAGGGCACTGATGTTCAGACTCCCATAATTCTACCAGAATTTGTTCCTCCTGCCCCTTGTCCTCTTCCCTGAATCCCCTAAGAGCGACTTCCCACCCCGACTGGTAGACGTGCACGGACTTCCTATCATGGCATCAACTGCCATCTCAACACCTCTGTATGGGGTAAGTATAAGCCTGACTATGGTTTTAGGTAAAGTATTAAATTTTACTTGAATTGCAAGTACGATTGTCATATTTGAATTTCTGAGCAAATGAAAATTTATATGCAAGGTTATCTTTTTTCCTTGAAAATTAAATTTTGCAAAAGTTACTGTAAAGAAGATATCTTAGAACTTGCACTCTTAACCTGACCTTTACCATTGGGAATTATAGTTATAAACGCTTAGGATAAGGTTACTAAAATCAGACATAGTTATGTTCTTAGAATTCAAAGTAGCAAAAATTTCTCCCCTAGTGAGAAAACTCCCAGTATTAGTACTTACAGTTGGTCTTGCTGCTTGTGGTGGTACCACCGACACAGCGACTCAAAGTGATCCTGGTGCCGATAGTGCAACCAAAACAGCTGCCACTAGCACAGGAAATTTAGATTTGGGTGGCAATCTCACCATCAATGGTGCGGGGGCTTCTTTTCCTGCTCCTTTGTATCAGCGTTGGTTTGCAGATTTGAATAAAAAGTACCCCAATTTGCAAGTTAACTATCAGTCAGTTGGTAGTGGTGCTGGGGTCAAGCAATTTAAAGCTGGTACAGTAGATTTCGGTGCTAGTGACGTGGCAATGAAGGATAAAGACATTGCCGAAATTGATGCCAACAAAGGAGTACTTTTGCTGCCAATGTCTGCTGGTAGTGTAGTTTTTGCTTATAACTTACCTGGAGTCGAAGACCTAAAATTATCCAGAAAAGTTTATGTTGACATTCTTTTAGGTAAGATAAAAAAATGGAACGATCCCAAGTTGGCAGCAGCGAACCCTGGAGTTAATCTTCCTGACAGCAACATTACCTTCGTGCATCGTTCAGATGGTAGTGGAACAACAGGTGTATTTACCAAACACCTGAGTGCCATTAGTCCAGAGTGGAAAAGTAAAGTTGGTGAAGGCAAAACCGTAGAATGGCCCACTGGTGTAGGTGCTAAGGGTAATGAAGGTATAACAGCTCAGATTAAACAAACTGAGGGTTCCATTGGTTACGTTGAGTATGGTTATGCCAAACTAAACAACATTTCCTTTGCCACCTTGGAAAATAAAGAAGGGGAATTTGTTAAACCTTCTGATGAGGCTGCATCCCGAACTTTATCCGCAGTTACTTTACCATCAAACTTGCGTGCCTTCATTACAGATCCAGAAGGAAAGGAATCCTATCCAATTGTCACCTATACTTGGATTCTAGCTTACAAAAAATATGACAATCCTGCCAAAGCTAAAGCAGTAGAGGTAATGATTGAATATGGCTTAACTGAAGGTCAAAAGGTAAGTAAAGAACTTGGTTATGTCCCCTTACCAGAAAACGTGGTGAAGAAAGTTGCAGCAGCAGCAGATAGCATTGCTCCCGATTACACAATTTCCGTGGCTAGTAAATAAAATACAAGGGATAATCACTATCCCTAAATATTTCAATCAATAGCCCAATAATTTAATTCATAGTGTGGTTCGCTCCCACACTTTCGGCCGTTTGTAGGTCAGTTTATTTCATGGATATACAAGACGGAAGTATTCACACCAGAATTCAACCTCGATCGCAATTAGACAAATTATTGGATCGCGGTTTCATTTGGTTGACACAATTTTTTGCATTTGCGATCGCAGCTGTTTTATTGTGGATAGCATTTCAGGTAGGTGCTCAAGCCGTACCTGCCATGCAAGAGTTTGGGCTTGGTTTTTTAGCCAACAGTGCTTGGAACCCTGTAAGAAATGACTACGGAGTGCTACCACAAGTTTATGGAACTTTGGTTAGTTCTTTTATTGGTTTACTAATATCTGTACCCATTGGTGTCGGCACCGCTGTTCTCCTGAGTGAGGATTTTTTACCATCCAAAATAAGGACAGTGATGGTATTCTTGGTAGAACTATTAGCAGCTATTCCCAGTGTTGTATATGGCATTTGGGGAATTTTTGTCTTGGTTCCCATTTTGACAAATATCGGCAAATGGCTACATGGTGTCTTGGGTTGGCTACCAATTTTTAGCAGTCCTCCCACAGGACCAGGGATGTTACCTGCTGGGGTAATATTAGCCATTATGACCTTGCCCATTATTACAGCAATTTCCCGGGATGCCCTGATATCTGTGCCTTCTAGTTTGCGCCAAGCAGCTTTTGGATTAGGGGCTACCCGTTGGGAAACAATTTTGAAAGTTCTGATTCCCGCAGCATTTTCTGGCATTGTCAGTGCGGTGATGTTGGCTCTGGGCAGGGCAATGGGGGAAACTATGGCTGTTACCATGTTAATTGGGAACGCCAATAAAATAAATTCTTCCCTATTGGCACCAGCCAATTCCATTGCTTCTTTGCTCGCAAATCAGTTCGCAGAAGCAGATGGGTTGCAAGTTGCAGCATTAATGTACGCTGCCTTAGTGCTGTTTTTTTTAACTTTGATAGTTAATATTCTCGCTGAACTAATCGTCCTGCGAGTCAAGCGGATCTAGCATTTTGTGTGTTTGATATTATATGGACTCTAGTTTTTCCGATCTGCCAGACAGCGACTCGATCCGTAAAAGCTTAAGTCGCTCCCCCTCCTCTCCCCGCACCCTGTTTAATAGCTTGATGAATGGGGTAGCAATGCTTTGTGGAGTATTGGCTTTATTACCCTTGATGGCAGTGTTATCTTACATTCTCATTAGGGGTGTAGGTAGTCTCAATTTGAGCATATTCACAGAACTACCGCCACCTCCATTAGTAGAAGGGGGGGGCTTCCGTAATGCTATTTTCGGCACCTTTTTGATGGTAGGCATTGCTGCATTAATTACCGTTCCCTTCGGAGTATTAGCAGCAATCTATTTAGTTGAGTTTAGCCCTGAAGCAGTATCCCGTTGGATTCGGTTTGCAACTAACGTTCTCAGTGGCATACCCTCAATTATTGCTGGGGTATTTGTTTATGGTTTACTTGTCTCGACAAAAATTGTCGGATTTTCGCCCATTGCTGGGGGCGTGGCTTTATCAGTATTAATGTTGCCAATTGTGATTCGCACCACCGATGAAGCTTTGCAATTAGTCTCAGATGATTTGCGACAAGCTTCTGCGGGTTTAGGAGCCACTAATTTCCAGACGGTAACAAAAGTAATATTACCAGCAGCTTTACCCGCAATTATCACTGGAGCGACTTTATCAATTGCTCGGGCTGCGGGGGAAACTGCTCCTTTAATATTTACAGCTTTATTTTCTCAGTTTGCTTTTAACGGCTTGTTTCAACCCATTGCTTCCCTTGCTGTTTTGGTGTTCAATTTTGCCATTGTTCCCTATCCCAATCAGCAATCATTAGCATGGGCAGCTTCCTTAATTCTAGTATTGATGGTTTTGATTACCAGTATAATTGCTCGCTGGGTCGCTAGTCATAAATCTCATTAGCCCTAAGGAATTATGAAGAACAAAAGGATACAAGCCCCTAAATTTAGAGACTTTCAAATAAAAAAAATAACCAATCACTCGAAATGCAGGGGAACAGGGGGAGTAAAGCAATTAGTTCAAGTCTAAAAATTGAGTAATTTATTTTTTGGTGTTCCCTTATTTATGGAAAAGTGGGATAAATCCAAAATAGACAACGGATAACGGATTATCTGTTTTTCAAAATCCAAAATTGATTGACTAAAAAATTATTATGGCTACTAATATTGATACTGCCAACCAAACACAAACCGTCTTGAGAACAGAGGGTTTGAAGGTTTACTATGGCAGTTTTTTGGCACTGAATGATGTTTGGTTAGATATACCCAGAAACCAAGTAACAGCATTTATTGGGCCTTCTGGATGTGGTAAAAGTACTTTACTGCGATGCTATAACCGCCTTAACGACCTAATTGAAATATTTCGGGCTGAAGGCAAGGTTTGTTACTATGGCGAAAACCTCTATGCTTCTCATATCGATCCCGTAGAGGTGCGTCGCCGGATTGGTATGGTATTTCAAAAACCAAACCCTTTCCCCAAATCAATTTATGACAATATTACCTTTGGTCCCAAAATTAATGGGTTTAAAGGGGATTTAGATGAATTAGTAGAACGTTCCCTCAGACAAGCTGCTTTGTGGGATGAAGTCAAAGACAAATTACGCCAGAGTGGTTTATCCTTATCTGGAGGACAACAGCAACGCTTGTGTATTGCCCGGGCAATCGCAACCCAGCCTGATGTAATTTTAATGGATGAGCCATGTTCTGCCCTTGACCCCATCTCTACATTAAAGGTAGAAGAACTGATTCACGAACTCAAGCAACGGTATACCATTGTCATTGTTACCCACAATATGCAACAAGCATCCCGGGTATCTGACAAAACTGCCTTTTTCAACGTCGAACCCACAGAAAAAGGAGGACGCATTGGCTATCTGGTAGAGTACGATAGAACTGAAAATATTTTTCAAGATCCTCAACAGGAAGCCACAAAAGAATATGTAAGCGGTAGATTTGGCTAAATATAGCGACAGTTGGAAATACACTATATCAAAATCAAAATTAAACTCCTTGTATTTGTATATGTATGGGGAGTTTATTCGTAGTTAAAATAAATCTAAGTAAATGTGCAGTACATCACCGCTGTATAAAAAACAATGATGTACTACACAATATCACTAATGACTACCAGGAGCACGTAAAGGTAGCAAGGATAATTATAGTTCATTTGCACTATTTTTTGTACTATTTTTTGTACTAATGGTGCGTACTTAAAAATATTATTAGTTAGCGATCGCCTTCTCAGTCTTAAAGATCATCGAATTTTGGAGTTAGCGATCGCTCATATATACTAGTGGTCAAAGCAGATGGAATCAGGTTGTGTAATCAGTATATTGTTGATTTATAGAGAATGTCGCTTAATTAGTAATAATTAATGCGTGACTAAATTCCGTGCCTTGTCAGTAGTTTTGGGTATAGATTCCCGATAGTGTGAGTCTAGCCAGCAACGTGGTAAGACTTCACCGGAAGGAAATGCTAATTCTGTCTTCTGATAAGAAGCAGGATCTTGCATTTCTTCACCACAATGGTCTACTCCTGTTACATCTGTTATACAGGGGTTAAATAGCTTATCTAGGGTAATAATCTCGATGATATCTCCCGTAGATTTATGCATCAAGAACATAGTAATCCTCCCATGTCAAGTGCTTGTGACATACTCCCACACCGAATTAGAGATTACAGTGTGGGCTTCTCACCAACTCCTGAAGATTGCATAGGATACTCGATGAGCTTTATTAACGATACGGGATGCCCCTCCGCACCGAGTTTTATTGAATCCTATCTAAATACTATAACGAACACAGTAAGTCAACCGAAAACCGTCATACTTTGCAACTTTTAGATTTTCCCTAGTGGTTCACCACTAGGCTAAAAATGGAGAGTCGGCAGTTGGGAAGAGGTTTTTTTACTGGGGGGCTAGCAAGAAATTGTTTGCAACAGGCCGTGGATTTTAACTTTATCGGTAATAACCGAAGGTTTGATAGAAATAAGACTTTCCTCTTTTTTTGTCAAATTACCGTTAGTTTACGTAATTTTTTGACATCTTTAGCAATTCTTTAAAGGATTGCTAGCAAAATTAACCTGGTAAAATTTGGCTATTATTTGAATAATGGGATTAAGTGTTTAATGTTCGCCTTCATACCTCCAGCAGCGAGTTGATAGTACATGAGCTACTGCTTAAATCCCATCTGCTCCAAACCCCATAATCCAAAAAATACCGATAGATGCCTAGCTTGTGGTGCAAAACTATTATTACGCGATCGCTATCAGGCAATAAAATCATTAGGTCAAGGTGGTTTTGGTGCCACATTTTTGTCCAGAGATAAAGTCCTACCAGGGGAACCTCCTTGTGTAATCAAGCAATTACGCCCATCAGGAACCACATCCCACATGTTACAAATGGCCAGGGAACTGTTTGAGCGAGAAGCTTTAACCTTAGGTAGGATTGGTAATCACCCCCAATTGCCTCGACTTCTTGATTATTTTGAAGATGGCGAGCAATTTTACTTAGTTCAAGAATATATCGGTGGTTCTACTCTCCAGCAAGAAGTCAAGGTAAATGGGGTTTTTAGCGAGGCAGGGGTTAAACAATTTTTGAGCGAGGTTCTCCCTTTAGTAGAATATATCCATAGTCAAAAAGTCATCCATCGGGACATTAAACCAGCTAACTTGATTCGCCGCACTCAAGATGCCAGATTGGTAATGATAGACTTTGGTGCAGTGAAAAACCAAATTAGCCAAACAACAGCAGCACAATCGGGACAAACTGCTTTAACTGCATTTGCAATTGGGACTCCGGGTTTTGCACCTCCAGAGCAAATGGCAATGCGTCCAGTTTATGCCAGTGATATTTATGCCATAGGAGTAACGTGTATTTATTTGTTAACAGCTAAATCCCCCAAAGATTTGGAATATAATCCCACAACTGGTGAAATGATGTGGGAAAACCTAGTAGAAGTAAGCGAGCATCTAGTAGGGGTATTGCGAAAAATGCTGGAAGTATCAGTTCGTAATCGCTACCAAGCTGCCAAAGAAGTCCTCAAAGATCTAGAAATGGAACCATATCTAGATAGCTTATCTCACAGTGTATTGGTTCAATCTTCTAACGGTATCAAAGGTAATGAGCAAGATATGGATTCTGGCAGTTATTCTTCTCATAATTTGTCTAACGCAGGTGTGGCACAAGTCGCAGCCGCAATTCGTGCTAGAAAAGCCAAATTAGGGGAAACAATGGGGGTAAAAATGACAGGAAAAAAAGGTGTGAATAATCTGACCACTAGTTTAAACCATAAAAATAACCACTCTTCACCAACACGGCAATTAAATTCTGAAAGTTTGCAAACAGCTTATATGAAAGGAAGACGAGATTTTTCTTCACATTATTTAAATATGCTGAATTTACAAGGTGCAGACTTATCAGCAGCAAATTTTCATGCTTCAAAGTTAGAAAAAACGAATCTACAAAAAGCTAATCTACAAAATAGTGATTTTGGTAGAGCTAGTCTCAATCGAGCAAATCTTAGAGATGCAAATTTGACCAAAGCTTATCTCAACTCCAGTGATTTAGAAGGTGCTGATTTAAGAGGAGCAAATTTAAGTTATGCCTATCTGAATAATGCTAACTTGAGGGGAGCCAATCTGTGTGGAGCAAATATGTATGGAGCAAAAGTATCAGAAGAACAAATAGCTTTAGCAAAAACGAACTTTTTGACAATCCGCCCTAATGGTAAACGAGGATTTATGTGATGAAAATTTGCATAATTACTACAAAAGATAAAGCTATTGAAAACATATTTTATATATTTTTTTGAGATTTTTTTTATCACTAGTTCTGCATATAGATAATTCTCACAATTCAATTTAGTCTATGAATCGGATAATCGACTTCTTATCAATTGTACTAAACATAAAATATTAGATTACATGAATAAACACGTAGAAGCAGGAAAATAAGTATCAATATTTACTTTTGTTGAGATTTTGTTAGCATTTAGTGAGTTATATTTCTTCAAGATAAAATGTATAAAAAAGTACTAAAAAATCATGTGTACGCGCTCTTTTCATGGTGAAATGTTAATTTTTACTAAATTTATAGTGTATAACTTAATTCCATCAGTCAAAATTTGATCAAGATGTAAACGAGTTAATGGTAATATTAAATACCAAGGAGGAATAACTTTTGACTTGAGACTGAAACTAAATTTTTGTGCTGTGAATATTAGTATTAGTAATTTACGTCTATTCCAATTATTAAACCTCATCTGTTATGGCTGATTTATTAGAAGAAGAACTAGCAAAGCGACTAAGTTTATATCAAGGATTTCTCAGATTATATGAGCGCAATACTGCCTTAATAGATGATCTGCTCCAGTCGGAAGATCAATATCAGCCCACAGAAAAAGAATTTACACAGCTTTATTTACAGGGTGTGGTGGATGAATCGGAAACTTATATAACCACCAATTTATCTACAGGTAATACACAAAAATTACTACAGCCACAGCAAATATGGACTATTGGTAGAGATAATAATAATGGCATCTGTATTGCCGATCCCTATCTATCCAATCGTCATGGAGCCATTCAATATATTCCAGAGCGGAGAAATTTTTATCTAATCGACTTTAGTAGCACAAATGGCTCCTATGTGAATGGAGAGCCTATTTATCAACCAACTAAACTTAAAGATGGTGATTGCATCCGTTTAGGTAAATTGAGTTTTTCATTTTTTGTCAACCATAATACTAAAGTTCTACCTAGTGTAGCTGTAGAACTATTGATGCAGTTAATACCTAGAGTTGATAATAGGAATGGTGATGAAAATCAAGTATTGTCAGCATCCTCAAAAGGCAAAATATTAAGTGATGCTGAAGCGACTTTAGAAATGATCAAAACCCCAGACAAAATCAACCATGTAGATAGAAGAAAATCTCACCAATCTTCTCACCAATCCATGTATCAACAACGTTCAGATATTTTGGACAAATTTTTTAATAGACACAACAGACAAATTCCCAATAATTTTAGCTAATTCTGGCAAACCCAAATGAAAGGATACGACATCTGAAAAATGATCTGCCATGAAAAACATTATGAGATGCCGTACCCCCAAATATTGGTTTAACTAACTATCCTTTGGTGTTGCGGAACAGAGTGGGGAACATCAATCCTCTAAATCATCATCATCTTCATCGTCAGTTGCTTTATCATTAGTTGTTTTCCCCACAGAATTAGCAGAAACCATAGCCCCCATTTCTAGCTTTTCTCGCACCAACTTTTTGATTTGTTCGGCAACCTCTGGGTTTTCTTCTAAATACTTAATTGCATTATCCCGACCTTGAGAAATATTATCACCGTTATAGCTATACCAAGCTCCCTTACGGATAATAATCTTAGTTTCTTCTGCTAAATCCACAACACAACCTAGGGTAGAAACACCTTTACCGAAAATAATATCAAATTCAGCAATTCTAAAAGGCGGAGCGACTTTATTTTTTGCTACTTTGACCTTCACACGAATACCAAAATCCTCCGTACCTTTTTTCAATGTTTGAATGCGACGAATATCTAGACGTACTGAAGAATAATATTTTAATGCATTACCGCCAGTTGTAGTTTCCGGACTGCCGTAGGTAATACCAATTTTTTGACGTAACTGGTTGATAAACATCACCGTACAACCAGATTTACCAATATTACCAGTAATTTTACGTAAAGCTTGGCTCATTAACCTTGCCTGTAATCCTACATGGCTGTCACCCATATCCCCTTCTATTTCAGCACGGGGAACTAAAGCCGCTACGGAGTCTACAACCACAATATCCACCGCAGCAGAGCGAACTAGCTGATCGACTATTTCTAAAGCTGCTTCCCCAGTATCAGGTTGGGAAACGAGCAAATTTTCAATATCAACCCCTAAAACTCCTGCATAGGCTGGATCGAGGGCATGTTCTGCGTCTACATAGGCTGCAATTCCTCCCTTTTTTTGGATTTCAGCAACTGCATGTAAAGCCACTGTGGTTTTACCAGAACTTTCAGGACCGTAAATTTCAATTACCCTGCCCTTGGGTAAACCGCCACCCAAAGCTAAATCCAGGGTTAGTGCTCCACTGGAAATGGTCTCTATTTTCATCCGGGTAGCATCACCCAAACGCATGATTGTCCCTTTACCAAAGGTACGCTCAATTTGGTTTAGCACCATATTGAGTGCTTTTTGTTTGCCAGCATTATCAGTGGTGTTAACAGCCATTCCTACCTCTATGTATACGGAATCTAGAATATCAATTCACTAATCATCAATTGGGAGAGAAGAGAATGTGGGGGTGCGGGGATTATAAAGAAGTACTTCTTCCCCATCATATGACCACACTCCCCCCCTCACCTAACCAAGGATATTGGCATTATTGAATCGGTGTTCTAGGGTGTGTTGGTTTAGTAATCTAAATAGAACAGATATACTATTTTAGCCAGAAATTGCTGGCATGGAACTCAAGTATTAGAAATTTTGACAAGATTTTAACCCAATACGGTTGGTTCAGTTAAGAAAAATCGTCGGTTGGATTGAGAGACTTCTAAACGCCACTTGGGACAATGGGAGGAACCTTGGCAAAGCATTGGTTCCCAAGCTTACTCAGAACAAATTAAATTCCTTCATGGTCAAAGGGCAAATAAACAAATCAATCATTAATCACAAAGCAAGAAACTGATATATTAAACTATACAAATGAAAAAGAAAAAACAGCTTTGAAAACAACGGCTATTTTTCTTAAATATTGATTGATTCTACGTGTGCTAGATATTTATAATCTTAAATCATTAATTAACGCTGATTATAATACCCTCTAGAGTCCGCAGTAATTCCTGTTCATTATAGGGTTTAGAGAAGTAAGCTTGGGCTCCCAATTGCATTGCTAATTGCCGATGCTTTTCACTACTGCGAGAGGTTAACATGGCAACTGGTATATTTTTCAGTTCTTCATTGGATTTGACGCGTCCTAAAAAGCCATAACCATCAACCCGAGGCATCTCAATGTCGCAAATAACTGCTTGTACCCTTAAACCACTTTCTAGTTTTTCCAGAGCATCTTGCCCATCTTTGGCTTGTTCTACCTGATATCCCCCTTTTTCTAAGGTGAGGGCTAAAAAACGGCGCACATTAATTGAATCATCAATAATCAGAATGCTACCTTTGCTTTTCCTGGATATTTCTACTGGTTGATTCTGAGCTGGTGACAGGAATACGCTTTTTAATCTTGCCGATGGTAATTGATTTTCTTTGGGAGTATCCTTGTGATTAGCAATCCAATATAATAGCTCGTTAATATTTACCAAGGGTACAACCCGCCCATCACCGAGAATGATACAATTACTGAAACTTTTGGGTAGGGGAATATTACCTTCCACATGACGAATTGCTACTTCCTGCTCTCCCCAACAACGCTCCACAACTGCTGCTAATAAATTACTTCCACTGTTAACAATCAATACACTATTAGCATTAATTGCTGCTGGTGTTTCCAATTCATAGTTGTCATACCGGGGACAATTAAACTCAAAATACTGCCCTAATCTAATTAATGGCAACATAGTACCTTTGTAGTTGAGCATTTCGCTGTTTGCCATGGGAAATATTAAATCGTTTTGGAGTAAAAACATTTCTTCCACCACATCGGTAGGAAATGCCAATAACATCCGGTTGGTTTCCACTAGTAATATTTTGGCAACGGAAAGGGTAAATGGTACTAGTAAGTTAAAGGTAGTTCCACGGCCTAATTCTGTATCTACTTTGATATCTCCCCGCACTCGTTTGAGGTTGTTGCGGACCACATCCATACCTACTCCCCGCCCAGATAATGCTGTGACTTGCTCACAGGTACTAAATCCTGGTTCAAAAATTAGGGATAATAATTCTTCATCGCTGGCATTACTAATTAGATTATGATCCAAACCCATGGCAATGGCCCGGTTGCGAATTTTATCTAGGGAAACGCCTTGCCCATCATCGCTGACTTTGATAATGATCCGATTGTTTTGCTGTGATGCTTGAATGGTAATTAATCCCTGTTCTGGTTTACCCAGACTACGGCGGATATCTGGTGTTTCAATGCCATGATCGAAAGCGTTACGCAACAGATGCATCAAGGGATCGGTTAGTGATTCGAGGATGTTGCGTTCAATTAGGGTATTAGCTCCTTCTACCTTGAGTTGGACGTTTTTACCATATTCTACGCTTAAGTCCCGCAAAGCTCTGGGGAAGCGATCCACTAAGTCTGATAGGGGTCGCATTCTCACCCTCGTCAGCTTACTTTGTAATTGTTTTGATGTTTTGTTGAATTTACGGGCAATTTTATCGGTATCATTCAGGCTGACTTGCAAATCTGTTGACACTTCCTGTACCTGAACGATGGTTTCCATCACATCCTGGGACAGTAGACTTAATTCGCTATAGCGATCCATTTCTAAGGCATCAAATCCCACATTCATGCTTTGTAGGGATTCGTTATTTGCCAACCCTAGCTCAGAAGAATGAACTTCCCCATTGGTAGCGATCGCTGGGGATGAAGTGCTGCTAGGCTGTAAATTATGGGTGGCTATTTTGTCATATCCAGTGCGTAGTTTTTGATTTTCTCGCTCCAAAGTTTGTATTCTCTGGGAGAGATTGCCCATTAATTTACGCAATCTTTCTAGTTGTAGGTTTAACCCATTGCGCTGGATAATTATCTCTCCAAATAAATCATTAATTCCTTCCAATTCTTTGCTGGAAACTCTGACCGTATTTTCCCCTGCTTCACTGCGATGATTAGCTGGAATTGGGTCAATTTTTGGCTCTAAATATTGGTGTTCTGTATGGTTTAATTCCTCTAAACTGACGGTTTGTGGCACTGCTTCGGATAGGATATTTTCATCGGCAAAGGCTGCTGACAATGCCTGGAAATTAGTTGCCAAAATCTCATCAATATCACTACCTACCAAAGTCTCATCGGATACTTCCGTTTCTCGATCGGGTGTTGTCGTCTCATCAGTTGATGAAGATAGGGAAGGGAAATTAGTGGATTCTAAAGCAATATCATCTGGGGAAATTTGTCTGGGTAAATTATCCAACTGATTGGTTAACACCAGAGCTTGCGATCGCCTCCACGCATTCAGTGCTGCTTGGGCAATGTTTGGAATATTATCTGCCGTGGCAGTTTCTAAGTGGTTGGTAACTGATTGACAAAGTTCGGTAAAGGCCTGCAACTGCAACATTTCTCCCAAACCACCCAACTCCATGGCCATGGTACTTACTTGTTCTTGTAAGTCTGCTCCAAAAGTATCTGCCAATATGGTTTCTAAATGCTGTAAACTTTCTTCCACCTCGGTTTCAAACAACAGAGGAATAATATCCTGTCCTTCTTCTGGTGAGAGAATAGTTGTGGCATCTTCGGGGGTGGGATCTCCCAAGCGATCGTGCAATTGTGTAAATACTGGATAACAACAATCTGCCAACCACTGTTGGTCGATAGTATTCCCTTCTGATTGTAAATCTACTATCTGGCGCAGCCAATCAACTCCAGACAGTAGTAAGCTTTGTAATTGGGTATCCAATTGTAGAGAATTTTTCTGAGTTTTTAAAACCTTAAAACAGTCTTCTAAACGGTGGGATAAATCCGAAAGTTCGCGAAATCCCATCATTCCCGCCCCACCCTTGATTGAGTGAGCGGCTCGGAGTGCGGCATTAATTTTTTCTAGGTCAATCCGGTTGCTGGAGTTGATTTCTAATAATACGCTTTCTAGGGTATTCAAATAATCCGTTGCTTCTTCCAGGAACTGCATTTGGATTACTGATTCTTTGTCTTGTGACATGGTGTTTACCTTCCTTGTTCAAGAGTCATTAGTTATGAGCGAAAACAAAAACAACTGACAACTAACTTACTCGAAAGGTACCGACAGTCGCTTGTAACTGTTGAGAAATCTCCACAGTTTGTTGTAAAGAAGCGGAAACTTGACGGGACGATTCACTACTTCCCTGGGAGGTAGCGGCGATTTCTCTCATCAATTGGCTGACAGTTTGAGCGGTTTGTGCTTGATATTTGGTGGCGGCGGAAACTGACTGTACAAGGGAATCAATTTGGCGAGAGACTGCAAAAATTTGCTCTAAACTCTGTTTGGTACTATCGACAATTTGTGTCCCTTCCACTACTTGGGTGACACCTAATTCCATCGCTTGTACCAAATCGCTGGTTTCTTGTTGAATATTTTCGACAATGCGTTCGATTTCTTGAGTTGCAGCACCAGAGCGGGTAGCTAATATTCCTACTTCTTCTGCAACTACTGCAAACCCTTCTCCTTCTTCCCCTGCACGGGCGGCTTCAATCCCAGCATTAATGGCCAATAAATGGGTTTGCATGGCAATTTCATTAATTAAAGACACAACATGGGTAATTTGCTGGGTTGATTCTCCCAGGCGCTTTACTTTCTTAGCTGTGTCACCCACTGTTTCTCTTAAGGAGAGGATATTTTGTACAGTCATTTCCATGGCTTGTCCACTGTCTTGAGTGGTGGTGGCAGCTTGATTTGCCACTGTAGCAGCTTCTTGGACACTTGACTCCAGGGTAATCATGGAATCATTCATTTGGTCTACTGTATCTAATACCCGATTGATTTCTGTGGTTTGATTCAGTGCTGATTGTGCCAGTTGGCGAGTGGCTGTTTCGCTAGTTGCTAAGGAATTATTGATCTGAGTGGCTGTTTCTTGAACTTGGGTAACAATGAAACGCAAACTTTCGATAATTGAATTAAAAAAGTCAGCTACGGTACCTATTTCTCCCGATGTGATTTCAGCCCTTACTCTTAAGTCGCCGCTAGCTGCTCCTTCTACATCATTCAATAAGTCTAAAATTTGTAGTTGCAGTTCTTCTTTTTGTTGCTGCTCTTTTTCCCTTGCTTGCTCTAATTCTTCTAAAACGTTTGCTTGTTCTAAAGCATAGCCAACTTGAGTGACTAACTGCTTGAATAAGTCTATTTCTCCTTGTTGCCAATCATGGGGAGCTTGGCAATGGTGAACAATCATTAATCCGAGCAATTCTCCACCATTCATAATTGGTGCAATTAAGTTAGCTTTAACTGCATACTTCTCCAACATTGCCACATAACACTGAGCATTAGGCATTGTCAGCTCTGTGTAAATGTTAGATATTGCCTGTACCTGTACTCTGCCGTCTTGATAACTTTGAGCATGAAGTTCTTGAAAACAGGGATCGTCAATCACTTCTCCCAGAATTGATAAGCAATCTGGTGTGCATGACTCGGCGACTATCTTACCATGCCAATTGTCGGAGTTGAATTGATAAATAACTGCCCGGTCGGCATTGAGTACGTAACGAATTTGCTCTACAGATGTGCTGAAAATATCTTCTTTTCTCAGACTTTTGCGAGTCAGTAGGGTCACATCTGTCAAAGACTTTTCCCTTTCTGATTCTAAATCTCGCTGTTTGATGAGCAACTGTAATTGCTCTGCCATTTGGTTAATATTGTCACCCAAAACACCCAATTCATCTTGGCGATTAATGTGTAAACGGGTATTAAAATCCCCTTGGCCAAGTTTTGTCACTGCTTCTGTGGCTTGGAGAATGGGTTTTGTCGCCCTACGGGCAAGCAAGGCTGCAATCGCTCCTACAATTAATGCTGTTAATCCCGTACCAATGGCAATGGTTAGCAGTAATTCTCTTTTGGATGCAAAGGTATTTTCTTCATTGATGGCAGTTATTACTTTCCATTGTAAATTAGGGAAATCCTTCAAGGTAGGTATAGGCACATAGCTAACTAATTCTGCTTCTGAATTACTTTCATTATTTACAACAATAGTATGGTTTTGCTGTTTATTTGCTAGTTTTGCTAATGGTTTATACTCGTCTGTAATATTCTTGCCTACATATTTGTTTTCCGAACTCAAGAAAATAGTTCCAGAAGCATCTGCCAAATGATATTCTTGACCAACTCCAATAAATGCATAATTTTTCAGGACTGGTTCAAGTAGCCCAATAGGCATCCTAGCTCTGATAATGGCATTAGTTGCCCCTGTATCAGGATTTTTGATTGGTGCTGCTATGTATACGTTTGTCTGCCCTGAGTTTTTGGATTTCATTACCTGGGTAATGTGGGGACGATTTGTTTGCTTTACTTTTTGGAAGTAAGAACGATCTTTATAGTTGGGCAGGGTATAACCTGTGGATTGGACAATGGTATCCCCATTGAGATCGAAAATTGCAATGCTGTCATATACCTGATTGACTTCAATAAATTTGTCTAGTATCTCCTGTTTTGTTTGCACATTTATATATCTATTAAAGTTATTGCGAGTCACTATAGGCAGACTTGTCAAAACTTCAATATCCCCATATCTTTCCGACATAAAAAGCTTGACTTTATCTGCAAAGTCTGTAGCTGCTGCTTCTTGGCGCTGGGATATTTTTTCACTTAAAGAATCACTGGCTAATTTATCTGCAAAAAATCCTATACCCAAAACAGGTAGGGTACTAATAGCGATGGCAAAAATAGTTGCTTTTGCCTGTAAACCAATCTTTTTATTAGCTTTAGCTGACCGATGCTGATTAGTACTACCATTTATGTTTCTATGGGATGGTTTTTCAGGAACATTAGTATTTTCTAATAATGATAAATTCGGTGAGCTATTTTCGAGCTTATTGCCCTGTGCATCATCTGTTTTGTTGAACATAAATTATTGTCCTGTTTGTATATGATTAAGGTACTACAGCAGATTTTTTTATGAGTACAATTTAATCAACGAGAAGCATGGAAGACTGCACAATTGCTCGCGCATCTAGCACTAACAATATTTCTTGCGTTTGGACAACACACCCTCTTAAATATGGAACTAAACTAGTTGCTACTTGCCCAATGGGAGAACGAATATCATCAGGCATAAATTTAATCGTACCTTTGACATTATGTACAACTAAACCTAATAATATTGATTCGACTTTAATCACGATAATATTAAATTGTCGGCTCCGATAATGGGTCGATTCTAAATTGAGAATCATGGACAAATCAACAGCCCAAATAATGCGGCTTCGCCAACTCATTAAACCCATAATGCAAGCTGGCATATTAGGCATAGGAGTTATTATTTCCCCTGGTACAACAATTGCTTCTTGGGTATGTTTAACAGATAATACAGCAGAGGTTAATGGATTCAGGTAAAAATTAAGATAAGCCTCTCCCTGGGTTTTTACATTATTGTGCGAAGTTTGAGAGCTATTCATAAACTATGATGGGGGAACACATTTTGCACAGCAAGTTTAGATGATTAATAAAGAGTTATCGATTAATTTTAAATGTGATATTACATCTTAGCAAGCAGCTAATAATTATCATATTTATTTCAATCATATATGAGGGTAATAACAGGTTAAAAAAGCGGTATATGTTACATAAATTCATTTGCCGATCATCAAATGTTTAAATACAATCTTCAATAATTCCGCCTGATTGAATGGTTTAGTCAAATAGCCTGAGGAACGAACCATTTTTGCTTTCGCTTTATCTAAAAACCCTGTTCTTCCAGTCACCATAATAATAGGAGTATTCTTAAATATTGAATGCCTCCGGAGCAAAGAACATAATTCATAACCATCTAAATTTGGCATTTCCACATCCAGAAGAATTAGATCTGGTTTATGACGTAGAATTTGCATTAAAGCTTTGACTGGATCGTTAATTGTGATGACAAAAAATGCATTTTCATCTAAAAAGCTTTTAATAGATTTTAATATAGTCGGACTATCATCTATACAAGCAATAGTATAGAGATGTTCTTCAATTGATGAATTAAATGTTGAATTTTGGTTATAATCAGGATGTTCAAAATTTTTCTTTGGTGATGGTGGCACGAGGTGTTGTTGTGTAGATGGAGAGCCATTATTTGTAAATTCTGGTACGGGATTATCCATTGTATTGAAAGAATAAATATTCTGCTTATTGGTTAATTTTTTTTGGCAATGCTCCACTAATAGTCGTATTTCTAATCGACAAAACTTAGGTAGTCCATCCAATGAGGATTCCTGACTAAACTCATATTTACCTAATTTTAAAGCCAGAAAAGATTCTAGAGTCTCTTTAGCTAGTTCATCTATTAAAACTGCTGCTTCAGTTGTATTAATATAATCTTGCTTGACTAAATAGCAAATCACACTGTAATCAGTAGGTATTGGAGGCTGCTTATCTGCTGCATTGTTGAATATAAAACCTGCTTGTAACCAGTCAGAATTATGAAAATTAGGAATATTTTTATTCAGCTTTTGCAAGTAGTATTCAAGCCGCTCAAATAAATCTTTTGAGTGGGAGGCATAAATTAGTTTACCTGCTTCTAGATAAATAGACCAAAATTCTGTGTACGTAGTAAATATACGCAATCTACCTGTAGCTCTGCGGCTGGTTAACTGAGCTAAAAGAGATAGAGGGTATATTTTTTGTAAGAAGCTATGGCTATCTATATGGATTGCACTCATTTTATTTTCCCTGAAGTTAAATAATGTGGAAGGGATATTTAGTTTTAGGCGACAATTCAAGTCAACGACATCAAAGCTTTCTTAGCACAAATATACAATTTATACCTCGTATTGATGAATATATTCAATGCCAGGTTTATTTTTTAGAGAAAGGAAATTTTTATTGAAGTTTAATTTATTACTATTTTATCTACTTATACTGAGATTATCAGATTTTCTTTCGATGAAAAGTGAAAAAGAATTAAAAATTAAATGAAGTGAGTAATAAGAATTACATCATCCGGTACAAGTAACTATAGTTTAAGTTGTAAAAAACACGGAAACTAATGTACTTAAAGATACATAATTTTTGTGTTTCAAGTATAGTAATATACAATTAAATTATGACATTATTGAACGTTAAAACCTATGATTGGCAAATTTTTGATGTGCGTCTAGTGTTCCACCAACTTAATTTTGCAAGGTAAACCAACTAAGCAACTTCTTCTCTCTTCCTCTGTGTTCTGTTGCGCCTAGAGCGGTTTTTTTCTCTACCCCTCATAACTAATGCAATGAACTATTAGTACCTAGCACTATGCTCCCCCATAAAAAAATAATATCATGTGCGGATGAATACTTATAAAACCTCACCCGCCTGCGGCACCCTCTACCTATTAAGGAGAGGGTAAGAGAGGGTTGGAGTGAATCAAGCAGAAATTATAAGTAATTAAGCTAACTTGATATAAATTCTATAAACAAGCTTAAAAAACTAAAGAGCTAGAATGCGAAATTCTAGCTCTTTGAATTATGGAAGACTTTGACCATTAGTTTATTCGTTGTCCACCTACATTAATATAGGTAGGTTAGAACACGAAAATCAGTCAATTAACTAAGATACATTGGCTGGAACTTCAGCAACAGCAGGGTAAACACTTATTTTCTTACGACTTTTACCTTTACGTTCAAAGGTAACAATACCATCAACTAAAGCAAAAAGAGTATCATCGCTACCAATACCCACATTGCTACCGGGATGGAATTTAGTACCCCGCTGACGCACTAAGATATTACCTGCGCGAACAACTTGACCACCGTAACGTTTTACACCTAGCCGTTGAGCATTAGAATCACGACCATTACGAGTACTACCTGTTCCTTTCTTATGAGCCATAATTTCCTTTTATATATTTGTTTTAGTACTATTCTACTGCTGCTGTCACGGGTGCATTATCTGCATTGCTAGCAGTTGCGACTTCTTGAAATGCTAGTATTGACCCATTGAGACTAATGGAATTAATCATCAATCTGGTGATTTCTTGGCGGTGTCCACGCTTTTTACGAGTTTTCTTTTTCGGCTTCATTTTGTATACCAGGACTTTACGACCCCTAAGATGTCGTATTACAGTCCCTTCTACTGTTGCTCCTGCAACCAAAGGTTGTCCTATGGTTACTTCGCCTTCATGGTTAACTAACAAAACAGATTCTATACTAACTTTTTCGTCTGGCCCAGTTGAAAGCAGTTCAATATCGTAAAAACGACCTGGTTCTACTCGTAATTGCTTACCACCAGTCTCAATAATTGCGTAGGTCATTAAAAATTGTCCTTAGATTTGCCGTACAGGTAGCTGGTTAGTCAATGTACATTGTGTGTACACGAGTAGCTAAATGCTGCTACTTTCCAGCTTTTATTGTGTATCTACCCGATCCGAGCAGGAATTAGACAGACAATCTCTTATTATAGATGAAAAAATGTACTTGGGTCAATAGAATGCTGGATTATCTATAAAAAAAGTTACACCAATACAATTTATAGATAATTTTTGCATAAATTCATGCTTCACACAGGGGAAAAGGATGGAACAGACAAAGTACAGGCTTTCCAATTTGATTCGACTGCTACATTTAATAGTTTACATGTACCACCACGTTGTCCTTCTGGAGTATAGTAGCGACAATAGCGGCAAATTGAAATAAAATCTTTTATTTTCGTCATAATTTTTAGATTGGGATTGAATAAAGTTATTAGTTTAGGACTTACCCAACTGGCATATTTTTTGATCTAGGGGAGGCAAAATGCGGTGTAGATTTTCTTCTGTGCATTATTGCCGTTGTGTGAACCACACAAAGTGTTTGAACTTTTAATCACAACTGATAAAGTCACGCACCAATTACCGATTGTGACAACCAGCTTTAGTCCTGTAGTTGTTGAATTAGTCCTGTAGTTGTTGATAATTAATATTTCCAATTTTAAGTATGGCAGGAATTCTTGGCAAAATTTAATAAAATCTTTATACCTAAATAAAAATTTATATAAGTCTATATTATTATGGATATTCATAGTTAGGTATAAAATTTAGTTTATATCCATCAACATTTAAGTATGTCATTGTATGTTGATAATTAAGTAAAAATTTTAAACAAAATTATATTCTTGGCAATTATGACTGACCAGATTCCATAAAAGCATCCTTTCAGCTAACCTCCTATAAGCTAAAGAAGAAAGTTAGTTATTATAGCAAGAGGCTCAGATCCCCGACTTTTCAAAAAAAGTCGGGGATCTAACTTTTCACAAATGATTTAAGATTGCTATAGTTATCAATTATGAAAAGAATTGACGTTGAAAAAAGAACTATTTTTATTGGTTTGTCAGGAAGTCATGGTTATGGTTTAAACCGTCCAGATTCTGATTATGATTACCGGGGAGTATTTATCGCTCCTAAAAAATATTATTTAGGCTCTGACAAAATTGAGCAGAAAGATAAGGGTTGGGATGAGCCAGGAATATTCAATTTTTTGGATAATAATCAAGATACAGTCATTTATGAATTAAGGAAAATAATTCATTTATTATCTGGAGCGAATCCTAATGTTTTAGAATTATTGTGGTTGCAGGAGTACCCTTTTATAAATGATGTTGGCAAGTATTTAATCAGCCATAGAAATATATTTTTGAGTAAAAAAGTTAAGCATACTTATGTTGGTTATGCTTTTGCTCAAATCAAAAAAATGGAAACACATCGCAAATGGTTATTGCATCCTCCACAGAAGAAACCAGTGCCGACTGATTTTGGAATAGAAAATGAAACACCACTAATCAAAGAAGAGTTAAATGCTTTTTTGGAGTATCTTTATAATTTAATTAGAGGTAAAATTGAATTTTTAGCAGAGTCGGAACAATTATATCAATTATTAACAGCAGATATTGATTTCAAAGGAGTATTGAAACAATATACCTTACCTGACGAAACCCTAGAATACACTCAAAAATTAACTAATAGTCGCAAGGATTTTATTCGCTTATTACAAAAAAGCCAAAGTTATCAAGGTGCTTTAAGAGAATGGAAAGCCTATATTTCTTGGCAAGAAAATCGAAATCCAACCAGAGCAGAAATGGAGAGGAAGTCTGGATTTGATTTAAAACATGGAATGCACTGTATTAGATTGCTGCGTAGCGGTTTAGAAATACTAAAAATGGGAAAATTGACTGTAGATAGAAGGATAGCCGGTGATGCTGATGATTTGAAGGCTATTCTCAGGGGCGAAGTCACTTACGAAGAAGTGATGCAAATGGCAGAAGATTTAGTAACGCAAATGGATATTGTTTACGAAGGTTCTATCTTACCTCACAGACCAAATCTAGAGGAAATTAATCAACTATGTATAGAACTTGTGGAAATGCAAGGATGGGATTGAGAGATATGGCGCTACGCGCAAGTAATGAGTAATGAGTAATGAGTAATGAGTAATGAGTAATGAGTAATGAGTAATGAGTAATAAGGCGTAGGGTGTGTGACGCGCCCAAAAGATTTGAACGTAGCAACGAGAATTGTAGCGTCACGCACCAACTAATAATTGTGACACGCAGCTTTAGTCCTGAGATAATCCGTTATCCGTTATCCGTTATCCGTTATCCGTTGTATATTTTGGGTTAATCATGTTTAAAATTAGCATTTAGCAATGAATATTAAAGAGTTATGACGATTTGTTACTAACAATGATTAAAGAGTTGTAATTAAATCAGCAAATCCGTAAATACTAACAATTAGTAAAAGTAAAGCTGTAAATTGAGTGACAATTTTTTGACAAGATGGAGCAAGTTGTTCCCGAATTAAAATAGAAATAGATGCACCAACTACAAAACTCAAACCTAATACTATATAAGCTGGTCTTTCAGGAGCAAAAGTAGAAAGTACTAACATTGTGATCGCTAATACCAACATTAACAGTTCTACCACCCGAGGAGGGTTGTGTTGACTAGCAAAAATCAAGCTATTAAACCAGAAATTCCAACTTCTCATAACTATTTTAATTGTTTTGGGTAGTGAGCTTTAAACCAAGGGGTTAAGTGCAAAGTTAAACACTGAAATAGGGCTTGCTGAATCAGCCTATAGAGATATAAATACGGCAGACTCTAAATAATCATACCGCGAGTGCAAAAACCTTGACAGATATCAATCACTAATTACACCTTATCTACCTTGATAACTGTAGTTTTATTCACAGTTATTAGTAAAAATTTATATATTTATTCTTTAAGTTTCATTATCCTTAAACATCAGAATTGGATTTATCTAAATCTGTAACAGAAATAATTTTTTCATCCCGAGATAGGACGATGATATTTTCTCCAGTACTGCTTCTATTTACCAAGGGAATTTGACTAATATCAATGCGCTCCACTCGGTCTTTGTTAGTAACAATTGCGACTTCTCCATCTAAACTAGATGATAGGATGGCTGCTAAATTATCAGTTTTGTTGATAAATTTCAGGGCTTGAGTGCCTAAGTCGCCGCGATGGGCAAATTTAATGTCGTTTATTGTCAGGCGTTTTGCATATCCTTCTTGGGTAAATAGGAATATGTGGCGCTCTTTTGCTAGGGTTGTGCAACCAATCATTTGTTGATGTTTCAACAGTCGCAGTCCTTGTAAACCCATGGCTGTACGCCCCATAGCTGGTAATTCTGCTTCACTCATGGGAAAACGCAATAATCTACCACTAGAACTACCTATAATTAATTGTTCATCAGGATGGACAAACTGGATAAATGATAATTCATCGTCATCTTTCAACTTGATAATAGTGATACCACGACGACTCATTTGAGCTAGTTCGTTCAAGCCAAGGCGCTTAATCCTACCTCGTTTTGTCAGCAACACTAAATCCTTCTCTTCTAGTTTCTCTGGAAGTAAGAAGCGACTGACAACAGTTTCCGTAGCTAACTGAGCAGTATTACTTAGTAAAGTAATGAGGGGCTTCCCTCTGGCTGCACGTCCTGTAGCCATGGGGATATCTGCAACTTTCACGGGGTATATTTTACCTGTGTTAGTTAATATTAGTACATCCTGGGCGCTATCAGTCAGATTAGTTTGCACAATAAAATCATGATCTGGAATACTGGTATCAGCTTTAGATTTTTTGCTAGAAGGTTGCAAACGCCGGACATATCCCCGATGGGTAAATTCTAAAATAGCTTTTTGGGGAGGTTCTTCCAAGGCCACATTTGAGGATGGCTGATTGGCTGAACTTTTGCTACTTGAACTTTTTTGCTGTTCTAGTCCTTTAATTTGCAGGGGTTCTTCTCCGATATGAGTGCGCCGTGGATCGTTATATTTACGTTTAAGCGATCGCAGGTCTTTTTTCAATGCCTTTAATAATTCTTGACGATTGTTAAGCAAATTATGCAATTCTTCTATCTTTTGGTTTAGTTGTGTAAATTCTTGTTGTAAGTTTTGCTGTTCTAAACTGGTTAACCTACGTAATGGCATGGATAGGATGGCATCTGCTTGTTGCTCAGTAAAATTGAGGCGGCTTTGGAGATTTTGTTTGGCAGTACTACCATCAGCAGCTTGCCGGAGAATTGTAATTACGTCATCCAGATTAGCTAATGCTGTTAATAAACCTGCGACTAAATGGGAGCGACTTTCTGCTTTGTCTAATTCATAGCTGTAGCGACGGTTGAGTGTTTGTTCTCGGAAATGTAAAAATTCCTGTAACAGTTGGCGCAAACTCAGTTGACGGGGTTGTCCCTCGACTAATGCGAGTAGAATCGCCCCAAAGTTAGTTTGTAATGCTGTTTGGCGATACAAACTTTGTAAAACCTCTTCGGGTTGGGTATCCCGTTTCAATTCTATTACTACCCGCATCCCTTCGCGATCGCTCTCATCCCGGATATCGGAAATTCCCTGGAGACGGCCATTATTCACCAAATCGGCGACTTTTTCAATCCAACCAGCTTTATTGACTTGGTAAGGTAATTCTGTAACTATAATCGCTGTGCGTTTTTTACTACCCCTACTACGGGCAATTTCTTCTAACTGAGTTACTCCCCGCATGACAATACTACCTTTTCCGGTAGTATATGCTTCATGGATACCTTGATGACCAACAATTTGTCCCCCTGTAGGGAAATCTGGCCCGGGAATTAGCTCAAATAGCTTCTCATCGGACAAATTTGGGCGATCGATTAAAGCAATCAATCCATCCACCACTTCCCCCAAATTGTGGGGAGGGATGTTAGTTGCCATACCCACAGCAATCCCAGCGCAACCATTAAGTAATAAAAATGGTAGTTGGGCAGGTAAAACAGTGGGTTCTTGCTGGGAATTATCGAAGTTGCCAATAAATTCTACCGTTTCTTCCCCAATTTCCGTCAGCATTCCCTCATTGCCAATGGGCGCTAATCGTGTTTCCGTATAACGCATTGCCGCCGGGGGATCGTTATCTACACTACCAAAATTCCCATGTCCTGCCAGCAAAGGATAACGGCTGGAAAAGTCTTGTACTAATCTCACCAAAGCATCATACACCGCTTGGTCGCCGTGGGGATGGTATTTACCCAGCACATCCCCCACCACACGGGCGCATTTACGATAGGGACGATCTGGTGTCAGCCCCAACTCATGCATGGCATATAAAATGCGGCGATGAACGGGCTTTAAACCATCACGCACATCTGGCAATGCTCGTCCTACAATTACACTCATGGCATATTCTAAATAGGACCTTTGCATCTCAGTATGCAGAGCCGTAGTAATTACCTGTCCCTTGGAGAGAAGGTTTAACTGTTTTGCCATGAGTTTTTACCTAAATTTTAACTATACAAAAGTTACTGTGACTGAAGACTCCAGCAAACACAGCATAACGGATGAAATGTCGTTCCTTACAAAATCTTGATAGTCAGATACCAAATATCAGTAGTATTATCCTTGATGTTAAGGATACTTTTTGAGTAAAAGTCAGTAACAATTTCTATCATCCCTATTAGTGAAATTTCCATGAAAACAGTTTTAATTGTTGAAGACGATTTAATTAATGCTCGGGTTTTTTCTAAAATTTTGACCAAAAGAGGGGGCCTCAATGTTAAGCATACTGAAAATGTAGATGAGGTCATGAAAATTGCCCAGGCCAAAGAAGCAGACATTATTTTAATGGATGTTTCTCTTTCCCGTAGTGTTTACCAAGGTAAGTCTGTGGATGGCATCAAAATTACCCAAATGCTCAAATCAGATCCCAACACAGCCGATTTGCCTATTATCCTCGTAACTGCACATGCTATGGAAGGCGATCGGGAAAATTTTCTCAAACAAAGTGGTGCTGATGGTTATATTTCCAAACCAGTTGTAGATCATCAATATTTTGTTGAACAAATCATTTCCCTACTCCCCACAGAAAACAACCACTAATTTCAAGTTCCGTTGCCCAATTATTGGTTTTTATTGGGCTAACTACTAATTACTAATAATATACATGTACTATTAAATATAATTTAAAGCAAGGGGCGACGTTTCCCACAGAACTACTGGAACCATAGCAATGGGCATATTGGTTAGGGCAGTTGAGGTGATGAGGAGGTGAGGAGATGAGGGGATGAGGAGGTAATGAGGAGATGAGGAGTAAAGCAATTAAAACTCCTAACTCTTAACTCTTAACTCACGGTTCGCCCATTTTAAATTGAGGCGCGAAAAAAGCTGGACGATTTAATCGGGGTTCTAGCCTGTAATTCAAATGTACTCTCGTTTCACCTTTGTGCGATCGCATAAAAATACAGTTTTAAAAGGGGGATGGTAGTTCAAGTTCAATTTAGGTAATATCATGTCCGGGGGCATACCCATAGTATGTCATTGCGAGTGAAACGAAGTGAAACGACGCAATCACAAGGTCTTTGGGATTGCTTCCCTTCGGTCGCAATGACGGTTATTTAAACGGACATGATATAAGTCCCTAAAACCATTGCCACACTTAGATTATATATTTTTGGGCAATTTCTCGAACTCCAAAAAAAATGAGCGAACCGGGAGTCTTAACTCCTAACTCTTAACTCTTAACTCTTAACTCTTAACTCTTAACTCTTAACTCTTAACTCCGAACTGTCAACTATCAACCCAAGGATTGCATAAAGATAACCGGGGGCATTTGCCCACCGGTTGCAGGAGATTGTGGATATTGACTGTATGGCGATGGTGAAAATGTGGATTTAATTAGAACCCAAGGTTCTATCCTTTTTTTGCACAGTATTTTGGATACGGGGTAATTCCAGGAATTGTTTCGTATCGCCAATTAGCCGTTTCCCCCAGAGATTTTCTTTGAGAAACTCTAGATTTGAGTAACGAATATCGATGCCTAGGGCGCTTTCTCCCATGGCAACAGCTTTTTGACGTTCTCCCTTTTTATAAAAAGCTACAGCTAAAGCTAGTAAAGGCTCTGCGGCATTTTTTTCAATGGCAACAGCTGATTGCCATTTCTTAATAGCACCAGAAACATTACCTTTCTCGTATAAAATTAGGCCAATATTGTTAATTGCGGGCCAAAATTTTTTATCTTGGGAAACAGCCTTATTATATTGGGCAATGGCATCTGGAAATTTACCCAGCATATAGTAACCATTGCCCAAATCAAATAGTCCCTCGGAATCGTTGGGTTTAATCTTTAACCCAGCTTTGTAATATCCCACAGCAGCTGGGTATTTTTTTTGCTGAAAATGAGCTGAACCCAAAGCAAATAATACATCTGCATTTTGGGGATTGAGGGATTGGGCTTTTTGAAAGGAAGAAATTGCTGTATCGAAATCTTTTTTCTGGAGAAACAAGCCACCCAGGAGGAACCAGACTTTATCATTTTTTGGGGCTAATTGGCTGGCTAGTCTGGCTCTTGGTAAAGCTAGCTCAAACTGCTGAAATTGTGCAAGTTGAGCCGCTTCTTGGGCTAAACTCAATCCTTGCCGCTCTAATTTTTGTTGATCGAGTTGCAATGTATGGGGTATGAGTGCTTGTGCTAAAGCTGGTTTTGCCATGCCCCACAAACTACAAACCGCCATAATGGAAATCAAACGAATGATTTTAGGCACACTACCGCCTCTTAAGCATTACTAAAAGAATATTCATTTTACAGATAGCTGGAACTATCCGCCGTTAAGGGTAAAACGAAATGTTACAGTCATTTTTTCTAGTGTATCAACTTTAAACCGGAACAGATGCAATCAATTCACTCGTCCGGATGAAGTAATAGGATCGCAATTATCGCTAATATGAATAAAGGTAAAGTTATTCTTGAAGTTAAGACATAAGTATGGTCGGAAGCTCTGGGTAAATAAAAATTCTATCAATAAAAATTCAAACATAGAGGACACAGATGATTGTCAGGCACATACAACTACCTGTAATTGGTAAAATTAAGCATCCAGGACCTTGGCTAATTGGATTAGTAGGGGTGATCGCGACTGTGACAGTTGGTACAGTGGTAGTCTCCAAGGTCTTAACTGGTTCCCAAACTAGCAATGAAATGATTCAGGAGTTGACCATTCCTGTGGCAGCAAAAAACATTACTTTACGAATTCCTGCCAGTGGTAACGTTGTCCCAGTTAGAAGTGTAAATATTAGCCCCAAAAATCCTGGTATTCTCAAAAGCTTACTGGTGGAACAGGGCGATCGCGTAGAAAAAAATCAAATCATTGCCCGCATGGACAGTGCAGATATCCAGGCACGCATTGCCCAGGCAAAGGCAAATATTGCTCAATCCCAAGCCCAATTAGACCAAGCTTTAGCGGGTAATCGTTCCCAGGAAATTACCCAGGCAAAAGCTCGCTTGGCACAGGTACAAGCCCAGTTCGCAGCCGCAAAAGCAGGTAATCGTCCCCAGGAAATTGCCCAGGCCAAGGCCCAGGTAGATGCGGCCAGAGCGAAGGTAGTATTAAGTGAGGAACAGGTAAAGCGTTACCAGTATTTATACCGACAAGGGGCAGAAAGAAAACAACTGCTGGAGCAAAATATTAGTGAAGATCGCACAGCTAAAGCCAATCTCAGGGAAGCCCAAAAACGCCTAGCTTTGTTACAAAGTGGTAGCCGGGTAGAAGATATAGAACAGCGACGAGCCGTTGTCATGGAAGCCAAAGCAGCCTTGGAATTACTAGAAAGTGGTTCTCGTCCAGAGGAAATTGCCCAACGCCGAGCCGCATTAGCTGCTGCCAAGGCCCAATTACAAACCGAATTGGTCAATTTAGAAAATACAATTATCCGCGCTCCTTTTAGTGGGGTAATTACACAGAAATATACTAATGTCGGTGCATTTGTAACTCCTACCACCTCCGCTTCCGCCAGTGCATCGGCAACCTCCAGCTCTGTTGTTGCTTTGGCATCGGGGGTAGAAGTACTGGCAAAGGTGCCAGAGGCTGATGTGGGCAAAATTAAGCAAGAACAGCCAGTGGAAATTGTCTCTGATGCTTATCCAGGACAGGTATTTAAAGGCCGCGTCCGCTTGATTGCTCCAGAAGCAGTTAAGGAAGATGGGGTAACTTTATTTCAAGTGAAAGTCGGCATTGATACGGGCAAACAGGAATTAATTTCTGGCTTGAATGTAGATTTAACCTTCCTGGGCGAACAAATAGAAAATGCTTTCATGGTGCCCACGGTGGCAATTGTGACAGAAAAAGGTAACACAGGGGTATTGATTCCTGATAGTAAAAATCAACCCCTATTTCGTTCCATTACCATCGGTTCCCAAGTTAAAGATCAAACCCAGATTTTAGACGGGGTAAAACCAGGCGATCGCATTTTTCTCAATCCCCCCAAAAACTACAAGCGCAAGTAACCCGAAAAATAGACAACGGATAACGTTTTTAAAAATCCAAAATCCAAAATCTAAAATCTAAAATCTAAAATATGAATCTAGTTGAAAGCCTACAGATGGCAGGCAAAACCCTGGTGTCGAATAAGTTGCGTAGTACCTTGACTATGCTAGGAATTATCATTGGTAATGCTTCGGTAATTGCCATGGTTGGGGTGGGAGAAGGGGGACAAAAGTTTGTCGCCAATCAGTTGCAGTCCTTGGGAACCAATGTCCTGTTTGTCTTACCGGGAAATCAAGAAACCCAGCGTATTATTAGGGATACCCCAAAAACCTTAGTATTGGCAGATGTGGAAGCAATTGCCACCCAAGTACCAACCCTTGCTGCGGTTACGGGGGAGTTAACTAGTAGACAGTTAGTGACTTATCAGAACCGCAATACTAATGTAAATATTATTGCTACTACCTCCAGTTTCCCAATAGTCAGGGATTTTGATACAAACAAAGGTCGATTCTTTTCTGACATAGATATCAAACGCAACAACCAAGTCACTGTTTTAGGTGCTGACTTGGCAGAAAAATTGTTTGGGAATCGTAATCCTGTGGGGAAACAGTTAAGAATTAAAAATATTAGTTTTCAGATTATTGGGGTTTTAGAAGAAAAAGGGTCAACCATAGGCATTAATTATGATGAAACAGCACTGATACCAATTACAACGGCTGCTAACAAAATTGTCGGTAAAACTTCTCCCTATGGCATTGAGTTAACTTACCTAATTGCTGCGGCCAAAGATGAAGATAGTGTGGATGCTGCACTGTTTCAAATTACAAATTTATTACGGTTGCGCCATAAAATTACTGGGGAAGATGACTTTACTATCCGTACCCAAAAGGATGCATTACAAGTCGTTGGACAAATTACTGGTGCTTTGACATTAATGTTAGCTGCCATCGCCGCTATTTCCCTGATTGTAGGCGGTATTGGCATCATGAATATTATGCTAGTATCCGTCACCGAACGCACCCAAGAAATTGGCCTACGCAAAGCAATTGGTGCTACCCAACAGGATATACTCCTCCAGTTCATCATTGAAGCAGTAATTCTCTCCGGTGCAGGGGGTTTAATTGGCACAGCCTTGGGTTTGGGAGGAATATTACTAGTAGCCAGTTTAACCCCCATCGAAGCCAGTGTTTCCGCATCTGCCATTGCGATCGCGGTCAGTGTATCTGGTTGTATAGGTTTATTTTTCGGTGTTTTCCCAGCCCGTCGTGCCGCCCAATTAGATCCGATTGTGGCATTAAGAAGTGCTTAATTTGACAAAATTTTCAGCCATGGCAATTGGTTATCAGTGTATATATTGAGAAATTCCAGAGTTGCTTCACGGTTGACACAGGACCATGGAGCCAATCGGTAAATCCAAAAGAGACAACGGATAACGGATTATCTGTTTTTTAAAATCCAAAATCCAAAATTTATTAACTGCACAGTGGTAAGCTGCGTAGCATACTGATGTTGATTTATTTTTGAACAATGATCACGGTAATAGTATAATCAAACACCTATTATTTGATACCATAAACCATCTATTTATCCTGAACAGATGAACTCTGGGAGGAAAACGTAATTATATACATAATTTATAAACTTGCTAACAATGGATTACTACTTCCAGGAGGAAGGGAATATCAGTTAAGTGAGAGGGGGGAACTGAGTCAAAATAAATTCTTTTGTGACTGTAAAATCGGCAAAGTTATCTTGGTATACCAGTAGTAGAGCGTGGCGGAAATAAACCCATTATTTCCACTAGCAATCAAAGCTGGTGCGAAAAGCATTTTGTTAGGACAGTTCCTCTGCAACAGCCATATTGAATTCCCCATAGCCGTAATATTTTTAACCTTGTAACGACTGGAGTATGAATTAACAAGCTCATGCATCCACACAATGCTGTGAAAAATGCTTGGGCTTGCCTGATAGTTATTTCTAAAATGGATAATTTTTTGATTGTATTTAAAATCGTATTCTATTTGACGGTATCCATTAACAGCAAGTATCCATGATGTAAATTTAGCTGTGGCTATTGAGCCGCTATGAACGTGAATGATACTAACTATATCGATAATGCTATTTGGAACAAACAAGTATATCACCGGCTCAAACTTGCCCTCAGCCTGAGCTTGCGACGACAAATTCTCATTGGAGTGTGTGACGATTTAAGCTTGAGAAATCAAGTAGCGACTCATTTACACTCTACCTTGGCATATCCAGTGGGCCAAGTATTACGTCAGTCAAGTAATGAACAACAAGAAGCTAGTACCCCTGCTTATCCTCGCATTGTTACCCTACGTTTAAATTTAACCGATCCCAATCCAATTATTCAGATAGATCGATGGTTGAATAAATATCCACCACCAATTGTTGGAGGTAATCCTGATAGTCCTGGTAAACCACTACCCATACCAACTTTCCAAATTGTCGGCGTTGAACAGTTAACTCGGCAATCAGTAGCTGTGCAACGTATGTTTTTAAGATCTTTACGTTTAACAGAGCAGTATTTGTCTAAGGATGACTTTAGTCGCTGTTTTGAATCGAGTTTACTACTATGGATTCCTCGTCCTTGGTTATATGTAATTAAGAATTCAGCACCACAATTTTGGCAATATCGTAGTGGGGTATTTGTATTTGCTGGAGAACCCACACCTCTAATCCAACCTCAAGATACATCAGAAAGTGTTGATGATTTTCACAGTGATGAACCTGAGAATTTAAAGCAATCCCTTTTCCCAGAATCTCCGAATAAATCAGAATCAGAATTAGCGCAAAAATTACTTGTTACTCGTGCAGGTAAACCCCAGGATGAAGTTCAAACTCCTCCAATCAACAAACCAGTCAAATTAGAATTACCCCCACAGCAGCAATCTGAAGATGAAAATGTCACTGCTTCTCCAAATGCATCACTAAATTTATCTCACATTAATCAAGAATTAAGTGAATTAGTCCTTAGCACCATTAATACCCTCAATTACCAAGCAACTGAAGAAGAAAAGCAAGCCAAGCAAATTGTGGAGGAAATTGAGGCATTACACGCTCAACAAGCATCTCCAGAAAAGTTGGCAGCCGCATATCAAAGTTTAGGTAATTTATATCGACTGCAAATTGAACAAGGATATGCCACCTTAGACAATCTGATGGTGGCAATTATGTCCTACCAAGAAGCGATTACCTATGATGATAGCTCACCCCAGGTACCGGATATTTTGAATGACTTGGGTACACTTTATTGGATGTTACATCGTATACCTCCCAAATCTGATTCAAGTACATCATATATTGAGCATGGGATTGAATTTTACCATTTAGCACTGAGAATGATTTCCCCAGATACCCATAGTGATACCTATGCCAGAATTCAGAATAACTTGGGAACTGCTTATGGGGATTTAGCCAGATGTTCTCACCCCGCAGAAAATTGGCAAAAAGCAATATCAGCCTACAATCAAACACTCCTTTATCGTACAGAGTCGGTTGACCCCAGTAAATATGCATCTTGTCAAAACAACCTGGGAACGGCTTATTGGCATTTAGCACAGTACGAGCAACCAGTTACCCATTTACAAGATGCGATCGCATCCTATAACCTTGCTCTTAAGTACTACAGTGTTGAGTCAGAGCCTCTTAAATATGGGATGATCGAAAATAATATCGGTACTGCTTATTGGAATTTAGCTCAATATGACAATCCCAGGGTAAATTTACAACTAGCGATTGATGCCTACCAAGAAGCTTTAAAATATCGAACTCCGGCAAATCTACCTGTAGGTTGTGCGACTACCCAAAATAACCTGGGTACTGCCTATTGGCATCTGGCTAATTTAGATGGAACTACTAAGGAAAAAAAGCAAAATTTACTGATTAAGTCCATTGAAGCATATGATGAAGCCTTGGCTTTAGGTCATTCTTTGAGTGATACTAATTTAAGCTTCGACCTATTTGCTACCCATAATAATCTGGGACTTGCCCATTATCAATTGGCAACGGAACAATTAATTGCTAGCGATAAACAGACCATTTCTCACCATTTAGAAATTGCATTAGCCAATCACTTACAAGCCTTAGATGGATTTAGGGAAAACCCAGAAACCTACCAATCAACATTGGCTTATGTGACTAAAACTGTTCGTGCTTTCCATGAGCAATTAGGTATACAAGGGCAAAATTTAGCCCTATCTAAAATTCCGGGTCAATTATTATCAGAGATTATGCCTAGATTATAATTGATAAACATTTATCAAAATTATCAAATTGAGTCAAGCTAAATATTAATCAAAAAGTTAATTAATTTTGAAAAATTAAGAAATATATAGCAATTTCAGGTTGAGTAAAATACAGTTTCGTGCAATGTAACTCCCTGTAAATAAAAATTGCATCAATTCTGTGTGTATTCTATTAAAGTGAAAATCGCCATATTAATCATCTTGTAAAGTTTCAATTAATAAATCTACCTGCTGTTGCCGTCCCTGCAAAAAAGTTTGACATTCTTGCAAATACTCAACTGCTTGGGAGAATTGCTCAAATATCTGCTCCAAATCTAAATCTCCCGCTTCAATACGACCAATAATTCCCTCTACTTGTGCCACCTTTTCTTCGTAACTCCAAGTAGGCATTTCATCACTCTTAATTTCTTTCTTGACTCCAGCCATAGGATTTTAGATTTTAGATTTTAGATTTTGGATTTTAGATTTTAGATTCAGTTGTCACCCATTTAAGTTGTATATGTGTGTTTATTGACAAAACGTTAAATCTTCTTTTTCCCTGCCCCCTGCCTCCTGCCCCCTGCCTCCTGCCCTTTCCTGACTTCCACTACCTGCATCCTTGCTGCTCCCGCACCTAAATGTACCAACACTTCTTCTCCTATTTTTAACTCACCAGCACTACGAGCGATCGCTCCATTTTCTTGTCTTACCACCGCATAACCACGCTTCAACACTGCTTTGGGATCTAAAGTTACCAACTTTTGTCGTAATATGTCTATATGCTGGCTTGCTTGTTGTAATTTTCCTGTCGTAGCTGTTATTAATCGCTGACATTGCCAATCCCGTGCCCGCATTTCCTGTTCTACTTGCTTATCTAAGCGCAAACGCCGCAAACTATTTTCCAATCCCTGGAGCTGATTTATCCTAATTTTCAACTCCCTATTCACAACTTGTTGCAAAACAGCAATTCGCTGTCGGTGGCGATTGTCTAAATCCGCAAGTAAAGGCACAACTAGCTCTGCTGCTGCCGTTGGAGTATGCACAGCCACATCTGCGACTAAATCTACTAACAATTCATCCCGTTGATGGCCAATACCAGTAATTACCGGAATAGAACAATTAGCAACGGCTCTAATCACCCGCTCATCATTAAAACAAGCTAGTTCCTCCACTGCACCACCGCCCCGGGATAATATTAACACCTCTGCCCTTCTATCTTTTTCTACCCTTTGAATTGCTCGAACAATGGAATCAGGTGCCTGTTCTCCTTGGACAGTGGCGGGGGAAAATAGTATATGCAAAGCGGGATATCTCGATTTGAGAGTCTCTTGCATATCTCCCCAAGCAGCAGCAGTAGGAGAGGTGACAATGCCAATGGTTTGGGGATGGTAGGGAAGGGATTTTTTCCTTTCTGGAGCAAATAGCCCTTCTTGCTGCAAGCGGTTTCTCAATTGTTGGTAGCGTAACCCCTGCAAACCAACTCCAACAGGTAAAACTTGCCACACACTCAGTTGATATTCTCCCCTTTGGAGATATAAACGAATACTACCTAAGACTGTAAATTTTTCCCCTACAACTGGCGACTGCACTAGTTTCCCTAATTGGCTTTTCCACACTACACATTTAATCGCAACTCCAACTTCTGGATCTTGTAAAGTAAAGAATACCCCACTACGGTGGTGGTTGGCGCTAGACACTTCACCAGTTACCCAAACTTGGCGTAGTTGTGGATCTTGTTCTAATAAACTTTGGATGTAGTCTGTGAGTTCAGCAACTGAAAGTACTGTGTTGGAAGTCATTTGCGTTATGGAATTTAACCAATTGTGCGGGTTTAGGTAAAACACTTCTCAAACAGGTAAGTTTTGTATAGAGGACTTACCCTCAGAGGTTAGCTCCTCTGTAAGAGGCATTATTAACTTAATTTTAATAATCTATATATTTTTCTATACTTCAACCGTCACTCCATATCAAAAGGCAACATAACCCTGCAAAAGCTTTAGCTTTATCTTTGGCATTGGGACAATACCAAGCTGCATCATTCATTCATTTGTCCATTAACTTCAATATCATGCTGAGTGAGCAACACCTTTCCAAGGACAAGACGTTTGGGCGTTACTGCCTTGGCAAAACCTATAGTGTAGGGAGTCGGGTGGGAAATAGTGATTACCCTCTACCACTATCGTGTTATCACTTTCGGCTAAAACTGCTCCATTCCCAGTTGCTTTTACCACAGATCAAATTGCTAAGATACTTTACATACAAATAATATTATGTTTTGTTGGCATTTTGCTGGCATTTAGTATATTTACCACAGCCCTACTTATTTAACTTATTAGTGAATTTCATGAAGAAAAATGTAGAGATAACCGACTCAAAATAGTGAGAAATTGTGAATATTTGGCTTGCTTTGAGGCATAATCTACACTAAACTAAGTTTCACTCAGTATTACATCAATGAGAATTTTCTTCGCAATACGCAGTATAGTTATTCAAACAAGATTACTCGAATAGCTTGCTTGCTTAGTACAAACTAAGCTCCCTTGTTTATCACATAACAGTTATAATTCAGAAAAATTAATCACAATTACTCTCTATTAATGTAGTATTGTAGTTTGAAAAGTTCGGTTTTCAACATTATTCGTGGGAAGATATCTTAAAATTATAGATGGGAGTTTTCATGGGTTCCCGGGTCGTAATCTTCTCCTCTCGGACAATATGAACACTAATTTTCCAGTGAATATGCCCAGAGAATTAACTATGTGCTAGGGTTTATCCTTGAATATCTTCATCGTATTTTTCCCTATTGTTTAGACCACAAGTCATTTTTGTTCGCAAAAATTGTACTTGGATACATACTGATGAGACCTTATCTGCTGGAATAGCTATATTGATAGGACGAAAATAGATCATTTCTGAATTATGGCAAGCAAGTACGTAAACGTAAGAGAGTACACTGTCAGAGCACATAAACGACTGATTCGCACTAGGGTTTTTAATTTTGTTTGTAAGCAGTGCAATCAGAGTACAAAGCGAGAAACCTATGGACCTAGACCTTTATACTGTGAAGGATGTCGTCCTCCCCAGGCTCCAAGAAAATCTATTATGCGCTCTCAAAAAGCCAAGCCTAGAGCAATGGCTTATAACAGTGATCTGGATTTAAACTAACTAGAAATTTTATCAAAACATAAATGCACGGACAATTACAGCCTCCTCCGAAATCATTGCTGGAACCAATTCTAGAACCTCTTTTAGAGTTACGAGACCATTATGCTGGCCTTGTGGCAGAGTATGAAACTTTATACAAGCAAGCACAAGCGCAACTTATTCATGTAGAAGGTTTATTATCAAATTGGTCTGGTGATAGCTCCATAAATAGTCGAACTAGTATGGGGCAAACTGCTGCATCTGCCTTAATCCCTCCCAGTAATGGGATTAATAATTTGCTAGAAACTGAGTCTATCCAACCTCAAGAAAAAGACTCAGATAGTGTGGACTCGAATGATTCGCCTTCCCCAGAAGTAGTTTCTTCATCCTTCCCACAAGCATCTCCAACTAAATACCCTAACTCCAGCCATTGGTCAGAGATACCATTATTAACCCAACATCGAACTTTAAGCCGCATCCAAGCTATAGAAAGGGTATTAGAAGAAAATGAGGGAACCGTATGCCATATTGATTTTATTGTGCGATCGCTTTATGGAGACTTGGAGTCAACTTTATTTAAGGTAGTTAAAGGTCGGGTTCACTCTTCACTCACCCACGGAAAAGAAAAGGGCTATTGGTCTGCTGTCCCAGATGAGCCAGGCTGTTATACCTATGATTTAAGTAAGGTAGCCCACAAAAAGGGTAGAACGAAATCTCAAGTGGGTAAAAAAACTACCAAGAAACCTTTGCTGATTCCTAAAACTAGGAGCATCCCCTTAGCACCTAAATATGAGGGTAAATTCCTGATTGATGCAATGTCATCATTACTGCAAGATAGGCCCAAAAAGGCTTTTAGTGTGGCGGAAATTATGGATGGAATCTATGGCGAACTCACTGAAGAACAAATCAGACACATAAAAAGTGCAGTCCTCAATGAACTCTCCAGAGGTCATAGAATCGGTAGATTTTCTCGGGTTCCTGGCAAAATCGGTTTTTATACCTGGAACTTAAAGATGTACCAAGATGCTAATTCTGGCTAAAATCATTGATTCATAAGATTTGGCACAAAGTTATCGGTTTATAGTCGGAGGAATGTCAAAGTCAGGATACAAGGAGATAAGGAAAAATATTTTCTTTTTCCTTGTAAGATAAGTTTCACAAAGCTTTTCTCTACTGATGTTTCCGATTTTTGTGCCAAATTAAACCAACGACTATCAAACCTAGACCTATTTGCCAGACAAATGAATCTACCCAAAAAGCAAGAAACAAACAGGACACTAGACCAAACCAAGTTATCCAAATTGGATAAAGCCTTGCTGATGGAGTTAGTCGTAAAGCTGCTAAATTGGTAATCCCATAATAAATTAGCACGGTAAAGGCACTGAAAGACCAAGTGGTTTTAACGTTTCCCACCAGGATTAATAAGCAAATACCAATACCAACAAATAGTACAGCCCAGTAGGGAGTGGTTTGTTGTTGGTTTAAATGGGCTAAAAATCTTGGTGCATCTCCCCGACGACCCATGGCTAACAAAACCCTGGATAAACCTACAATTAAGTTGAGTAATACTCCCAACATGGCTGTCATTGCACCTACTGTGACAATTAAGGCGCTGCCCTTGCCCATGACTGTTTGGGCTACAATCTCTAGGGGCGCAGTATTTGCCGAAGCATTGACCGTACCTAGAACATCTACCCCCACCACTGCAATACCTACAGTTGCTACTGCCATGTAAAGTAGCATTACCAACAGCAAGCAAACAATCATGGCTTGGGGAATAGTTTTTCTGGGGGTTTTTACTTCTTCTCCCAATGTTGCAATCCGACCATACCCTGTATAGGCAACGAACATTAAAGCACTGCTCTGGAGTATGTTTGCTGGAGAAGCGGCAAGTAAGGGAGTAAGATTATTTGTTCCCTCTTGAATCGCCTGGGGAAGGCAAGCAAGAATAAAGAAGCACAAAGACAGTAGTGTGATTGATACAATTATCACATTAGTAATATGGGAGCGACGAATGCCATTAAGTACAATTAACGTCATGGCAATCGCAGCTATTAAGGCAAGGGGAATTAATAAGTTGGTATCCCAGCTGGCAATACGTACCAAGTAGCCAGCAAAACCCAAAGCCGCCGTGGCAGCAGAAGCAGTCTTTGCCACTAGAAACATCCAGCCAGCAGTAAAACCCCAAGCTGAGTTTAAATATTTGTACCCGTATTCATAGGTTCCACCACTCACAGGATGATTAGCTGCTAATTGGGCGCTGTTGAGTCCGTTGCAGGTAGCGACTATTGCTCCAATTGCTACTGCTATTAACACCCCCGAACCAGCAATGCCAGCAGCAATACCAATACTGACAAATACACCTGTACCGATAATAGAACCCAGCCCCATAAGGGTGGCACCAAAGACCCCTAGCTCTCGTTTGAGTTGGGTTCGGGGATTAGTTGTAGGCATACAGAAATTCCCGCTGTGCAAATACATCACTCTTGTTTTATACCCTGTTATGGGGAAAGGGAACAGGGAACAGGGAGTGTGGGGAGTGTGGGGAGTGTGGGCAGAGAGAAAGAGGGAAAGAACCCTATAAATGAATTAAAAACAATTGAATTCCTTTGAATTCCTTATGGTGTTTTGAATCGGTATTAAGTAAGTCGGCACAATAGAACCAAACTATGTGAAAAAAGTAAATAGGGCTAAAACCCTCTTTCCCCCGTTCGGCTGAGCTCACGGCCGAAGCCTGCCCCCTGCCCCCATTCGGACTTCGGCGTGAGCTCAGTCGAACGCTGAGTTCACGGCCGAAGCCTGCCCCCTGCCTTATCCTGATTGAGAAAACTTAAGACATGTGTCTACTTATGCTAAAGTACGTCGCAATCGTGGCTGAATAATCAGTAATGATACCAAGGCAAACCCAAACAGTACGAGCAACGAACCACCAAAAGTTACATCACCCCAAAAAGCTTGCATCACCACACTACTCAGTTGCCAATCACCATGAATATAAAGGTAGCGAATGGGTTCAATGGCATAACTGAGGGGATTAAGGGTAGCCACAATTTGTAACCAATTGGGCATAAAAGATAATGGAGCCAAGGCAGTGCTAGCAAACAGTAATGGCAGATTAGTCACAAAAATGACTGCGATTAATTCAATGTGTCCGGGAAGGGCAAAAGCCAATCCCAAACTGATGGCAGTTACACCCAAGGCAAGTAAAAAGACAATTAGAGCGATCGCACCTAAGCCCGCAGCATCTGGTAATCCTGCCCCTAAAAATGCTGCTGCGGTGACAATTACTGCTGCCTGTATAAAACTTTGGCTAATGATAAAAATCGCAGAAGCTAGAACAATGGAAAACCTAGATGCTAGGGGAGCTACCAGTAATCGATTTAAAAAACCAAATTCCCGGTCGAACATCACCGGTAAACCAGCATTCAGCGCCCCGGCAAAAGCAGTAAAAACAATTACACCTGCCCCTAGGAATTGACCGTAATTTGTCGTAGCACCAAAAATCCCTTTGGGTGCATTTTGGAATAAAGCACCAAACAGTACTAACCACATTACCGGCTGAATAATTCCCGCCAGCAGGGTAGAAGGGCGGCGTTTGAGCTGAATAAACAAGCGACGGGTTAAAGCCATCGTCTCTTGTACCAATTCAGCAAAAAAGTTGGGTGCAGTGTCAGCATAGCCCTGGGGCGATGCAATTTCCTGCCAATTATTGATATCCGTTGATGGTTTTGGAGGTATAACAGTTCCACTCATGGCAATTTTGGATGTTCGATTTTAGATTTTGGATTTTAGATTTTAGATTGGAAAATAGGAAGTTAGGAGTTGGAAGCCTTTAATTTTTCACTACTTTCCCTCCTTCACTCCGAGCGGGGAAACCCCGCCCCTACTCCTCCACTCCTCCTCACCCTCTATCTCATATTTTGTTTCTTTTCTGCTTTAGGATCGCGGGTTCCAGCAGCAGCTAATTCTGCATCTAATAGGGTGCGTCCTGTGGCGGCGAGGTAAACATCATCTAAACTAGGGCGAGATTGGGCAATGCCAAACACGGGTAATCCAGCACCATTTAAAGTTTCTTGAATATTGTTCATCACACCATGTTCGGGGGTAACAACCAAATTCAAGGAGTTTCCCTGGGCATTATTAATGATAATTTCTTGGACAAATGCTAGCGATCGCAATAATTCTTGAGCTTTTTGCGCTTCTTCCACGGGGGAAAATTCACGGATACGTAAAGTAATGCGATCGCCGCCTACCCGATCTTTTAATTCTGATGGTGTACCAGTAGCAATTACCACACCGCGATCGATAATAGCCACGCGATCGGCTAATGCGTCCACTTCTTCTAAATAATGGCTAGTAATTAATACCGTAGTTCCAGCCTCCCGCAAATTGCGGAGAAATTCCCAGACGATAAATCGACTTTCAATATCTAATCCTACGGTGGGTTCATCTAATACCAATACATCCGGGGAATGGAGTAAACCCGCAGCTAAATCCAGACGCTTGCGGATACCACCAGAATAAGTACCAGTTTTTTGATCGGCATATTCTTGTAAACCCAATAGCTGTAAAATTGCATCAATTCGTGAAGCGATCGCAGCTTGGGGAAGATGGTAAAGTGCCGCTTGGAGTTGCAGAAGTTCCCTTCCAGTCAGCATTTTATCCAATGCCACTTCCTGGGCCACATAACCAAGCCTTCTTCTGGCATTTCTGGGGTTGGCAATCGCAGAAATTCCAGACACTTCTATTTTGCCTGCATCTGGTGTTATCAGAGTACACAATGCCCGGAGGGTAGTAGTTTTACCTGCACCATTGGGACCGAGTAAACCAAAAATTTCTCCTGGTTGTACTTGGAAAGAAACATCTTTAACGGCTTCAACCGAACCGTAGCACTTTTTTAGGTTTTCAATGAAGACGGCGGGAGCCATGACAAGTTAGCCTTAACTATACAAATCTCAACAAAGTCTATCTCTATTCTAGAAGTTAAGGGCAGAAGTAGGGTATGTTATGGCACGAAACATATCTTGATGCCAATGCATCAGCTTTTTGTATCAGCTTTTTTTGGTATGGGAGTAATTCATATGCTTGATCGCCAACACCGTATTAATACACATATCGGTATACTGTATCAGAGGTCAAAATGGTAACTCTCAGGGTAATTACGATTGTATGATTGTGACGTATTCTAATAGTATGCTTGTTTTGATGTTTTATTTTAGGTAATTTTGTGGCATTTCTAATCATTGCCATCCATAAAATTTACTCAAAATTGTTAGCAATGGTTCTGCAACGGGAAGAATTAATATATGGTTGCAACTAGATATTGAAGCCAAACTTGAGCACTGGGTGCCTGATGGGAGCAGTTTGTTTTGGAGGTGGAAAAAAAATTTGGCTGGCAAAAATTTATGGGATGAACAACTCAAACAGACTTGCAAAATTCTGAGGAGCAATGAAAATTGCCGTCAAACCTGGGAAAAGAATTATGATTAAAGATTTCTTAAATTCATATAAATTTGAACCCATGAGGTTCCATATCACAAAACTCTATTCTTATTTAGACAAATTATTATTTATTCGACTGCTATTGAGGCAGGGAAGCAGTGCATGAAATCCCAAGTAAAAAAAACTAAACCGACAATTTTGGTTGTCGATGACGAACAAGATAACCTAGATTTGCTTTACCGTACCTTTTATCGTCAATATAAGGTGCTTAAAGCAACTTCTGGTCCGGATGCACTCAATTTGTTGGCAAAAGAAGGGGATGTGGCTGTAATCATCTCAGATCAAAGAATGCCAATGATGAGTGGGACGGAATTTCTGAGTTTGACTGCAACTCAATACCCAGACATCATCAGAATAATTTTAACTGGCTACACTGATGTAGAAGATTTGGTAGATGCGATTAATACTGGTAAGGTATTCAAATATGTCACCAAGCCTTGGGAAGCAGAGGAGCTGGCAGTGGTTGTTCGTCAGGCTCTAGATACCCACAATGTTCTCAAAGCTAGAACCCAGGAGTTGACTCGCACCCTACGGCAAGAATCTCTGTTGAATACGGTGACAAACACTATTCGCGGAGCTTTAGACTATGGGCAAATTCTCCAAACTATTGTTGATAGTGTCGGCCAGATGTTGGAAGTGGATGTATGTCTTTTACGTCCCTTCCAAAATGGAAAGCTGGTTCATGAAGGGTTTGTATATCAAAAACGAGCTAACCTGGAAAATGCAGAGTCATCAGAGGATAATTCCGCCCATCTGTCTGTGTTGACTCAAACAGTTTGGGAAACCAATGAAGTGCTGGTAATTCAGGATGTTAACAATGATGAGCGAATTTACGGGGATACAATTGAACTTCAGCAACGTGCCGCAGCTTTTTCCCAGGCTAATATTTCTTCCAGTCTCATTGTACCTCTGATTTGTCGCCAAGAGTTAATGGCTGTAATGGCGTTGCATCAGTGTCATGGAGTAGAGGAATCCCATCAACCAGAGCAAAGACTATGGGAAGATGATGAGGTGAAAATGTTGATGATGCTTGCCGACCAAGCAGCTTTGGCTTTATCTCAGGCTTATGCTTACGAACAAGTGCGTTCTTTGGCTAAACGAGAAGTCTTGATTAATACCGTTACCAGTTCCATTCGTTCTAGCTTAGATCCCCAGGAAATTTTTGCCGCCATTACCCAACAGCTGGGACAAGCACTACAGGTTGATGGTTGTGTCCTATCTTTGTGGACTCAGGAAGATGAGTATGTAGATTGTGTCGGTTTGTATGATGCTATCGCCAACAAAGACGAGCAAAATCTGGGGAATATTCCTCCCCTGAATCATCAGCAATTACCCCAGTCCCAAGTACCTATCCGGGGAAACCCAATTCTCCAGGAGATGTTGCGGACTCAAGAACCAGTAATTGTGGGAGATATGAATCATATTTCTCCCCAAGATAAGGGTTTTGATTTACCTTTGAGGGATATATCACGATCGCTAATGGTGGTTCCACTATTAGCAGATGGTAAAAGTATTGGTAGTATTACCCTACGGGAAATTGCTAGGGCTCGCCAGTGGACTACTTCGGAGGTGGAACTAGCAAAGTCAGTGGCAGCTCAAGCCGCCATCGCTGTACAACAATCCCGCTTGTATCAAACAACAAGGGAACAAGCGGAACGATTGTTAGAACTGGATAAACAAAAAACAGAATTTTTCCAAAATATTTCCCACGAATTTCGTACTCCCATTACCTTAATTCAAGGGCCATTAGAATCCGCAGTTGCTACGGGTGATGGTTTATCCCCAGAACAAAGTACCATCGCTCTGCGAAATTCCCGACGTTTGCTGAGACTGGTAAATCAGCTGCTAGATCTCCAGCGTCTTGATGCCAAGAAAATGCAGCCTAGTTTCCGTCCCTGCGATTTAGTGGAATTTGTCAATCAAATTGTGGAGTCATTTAGTCCTTATTGTGAAAAAAAGGAAATCAGTGTTTTAACCCAATTAGAACCATGTCCTCAAGTATATTTAGATGCTGAAAAATTTGACAAAGTAGTTTACAATCTCCTGTCAAATGCCATGAAGTTTACCCCTTCAGGTGGTACAATTACGGTCACCATCAAACAAACTGGCGAGGATTGTATATTAGAGGTCACAGATACTGGTATTGGCATTGCAGAACAGCAAATCCCCCATTTATTCGAGCGTTTTCGTCAAGCAGAAGGTTCAGAAAATCGTTCCTATGAAGGCACAGGTTTGGGTTTAGCATTGGTGAAAGAATTAGTGGAAATACATGGGGGTAACATCACTGTTCAGTCAGTTTACGGTGAAGGTACTACCTTTACAGTTTCCTTAATACCTGGAGCTAACCACCTACCCCCAGAACAAATCCAAGAAGCATCCACTCAAGTAAATATAAATCGTGCAACGGTAGAATTAGCAGACTTAGAATTAATTGAATCCATAGAAGATATTGAAAATATTAAAATAGAACTACCTGAAAACAAAGAATATAATAATTCAACTAATGGTAAAGGACACTTAATTCTAGTTGTAGATGATAATCCAGATTTGCGAACTTATGTATCTCATACCCTGACAGCCAGTGGGTATAAAGTACAAACTGCTCGTAATGGGGCGGAAGGTTTCCAGATAGCCAAGCAAATAACACCCAATCTAATTATTAGCGATTTGATGATGCCTTTGGTATCTGGGTTGGATATGATTCAAATGATTCGCAATCAAGAGAATTTAAGGGGAATACCAATTATCCTATTAACAGCCAAAGTCGATGAAGAGACTAGAATTAGCGGTACGGAACAGGGGGCAGATGCCTATTTAGCTAAACCATTTAACGATCGCGAACTTCTGGCAGAGGTAAAAAATCTTCTAGCCTTGAAGGAAAATGAAAAGCGGGTTGTGGAATTAAATTCCTACCTGACAGAATCTGTACTCCAGCGTTTTCTCCCGCCTGCATTGG
>JASJCX010000286.1 GCA_030065255.1 Calothrix sp. MO_167.B42
CAACTACGAAAAATGGGATTGAGTACGGAACAGATTGCACAAGCACTTAGTTTGTCTGTGGAAGAAGTAAATGAGTAATGAGTAATGAGTAATAAAGCCTACATTTTCAGCTATTTGAAATGGTGGCTTTATTTGCGCTATACTATGCCAATGCAATTGCAATCCCTTGCAATCCCTTGTAGGTTGGGTGGAACGTACACGAAGTATTCCCGAAGGGTAGTGGAACCCAACACATGATATGAGGAAAACAGAAATTCTTTAAACAACTAAATACCTAATTACTTACCAAACAACAACGCTTCAAGTCTCGATATAACGCTCATTTTGGCGTTGCATCATTTCCGAAAATAACTGAAATTACGGGATCGAAAATACACCATTGAGCCTCTTCTCCTTCTTTTAGTTCCCTTCCATGCTCTCTCAACCATTGTTCTCGTTCACTAGAAATGCTGGTACGTATTTCTTCTGGTAAATCTTTGTAATCACGACACCAAAATGAATCCCGTAGATATCTTCGGATGCCATCATCTCCTCGCAAGTTATTAATTACATTACTGAGAATCTGCTATGCCATTTCCTCTTCAACAACCTGTAAGGGATATATCAAGAAGAGCAAAGCAGCATCGTAGTCTCTTTTTTTAGGCTTTGGTTGAATGCATTCTGCTGGGAGAATGTTATTGAGGGACGTTTCACAAAGGCGGAAATTTTCTGAATGTCCTGTAAATTGTAACTAGATTTGATGTAATTACGAAGAGTATCATTGTGTATAATTGGCATGGATTAAAATTTAAACTCCTCTAGTGGATTTATTTAACATCTAGTCTAAAATACAGCAGATTTCATCTTTATGAAGTACAACTGGACGGGCAGGGATGCCCATCTCACAATAGTTTGAATAATTTAGATTTGCACCTCATTTACTCGCAAGTTGCTGTAGATTCAGGCATATGATTATGAAAATGTGGTGTTGCTAAGTCTAATATTCTTAATGTCTATGATTCCCTTGCCACCCTGTGGTTCACCAGGAGTAAGGTTAGTTTTGCCAAACTTGAAAATAACAAATGAAATTATATCAAAATTTGGATCTTCTTCAGAACCACAAACTTTGAAGCTAGTATTACCGTCAGAGTCAAATAAAGCCCACTGGTCTTTATCTTCAAGATCTATATGCAGTGTTCTCCAAACTTCACCACTTACAGGTAATTGTATATATTCCCTAGAGCTTCTCGCATATTCCCAATGTTGCATATAGCCATTTACAACTCGAATAGCCACTGCTACTTCTGACAAATTACCTTTATCTTGAGAAGCCTCCTTAGGAATTCTGGCATCAAACAAAAGATATTTTCTCTTGGGTGAGGTATTATCAACAGCTAGTGCATCTTGAGGTACGATAGAAAGATTACAGCCATAGCTTCCTTCCTTATTATCAAAATAAACTTGGAGGAAATAGAGAGTTTCACCTTCTATTAAAAATTGCTGAATAGATGCATTGATTGTACAATGAGAGTATGTATCAGCCCACAAAAAAGAAACGGCACTGACATTTTTGCCACTGCGATCAATATGAAAGTTTTGAAACAGTGGTTCTCGATTATTTTTGCCTTTTAAACCTTGAAGAAGATAGAGGCTCTCTATGGGAATACCATTAGATAGTTTCTTATTTTCCTCTATTTTTTTAACTAGCTCTTCTCTCAATTGATCTATTTCTTGTTTGAAATTTTCAGTTGTTGACGTAACAGTTGACGTAATAATATCATTCTTGGTTAGATCGACTTTTTGCGATAATACCTTTCTAGTTTCCGTGGGAATAGCAAATAACAAGTAAAGAAGATCTGCTGCAATTAGAGCTACTATAATGCCTCTAATAAGTTCCCAATTAGAGGGAACTATGAAATACACCACTATGAGTAAAACACAAGCCAATAAAGCCGAATATATTTGAATCCATTTGCTTTTATTCTTACCCACCTTACCCATACTATTAATCCCCTGAAAATAACAGGACTTATGCAACTGGCATAAGCAATGGCACGCTTCGCGCGCCGAGTGCCTAAAAACTAAGCCATTGACATAGCAATATCCGGACGTTTTAGTTGCTCAATTAAATAATTAGAAAACAAACTATAGGATTACTATTTGATTTTTGAAAAACACGTAGGGTGTGTTACCGCGCAGCGTAACGCACCATCCGGCAATCTTTTCGGTGCGTTAGCTGTTAGCATAACGCACCCTACAAGTACCTAATTTTATTCAAAAATCAAACCGGATTCCTATATGCTTGATTTTATAAATAGTTTGACCTGTTTTATAGGCTAAAAAATTTAGCCGAGCGCCTAGGGCGTGTTTTCAAACTCGCCGACACCCTAAAGGGTGCGGCTACACGTACCAAGTCCGCCTACGCGGACTACGAAAAATTAGGGTTTTTAGCCTGCGTAGGCAGGCTTTGATCCTATAGCCCCACCCTTTAGGGTGAGGGATTTTAGGTTTGAAAACACGCCCTAGGATTGCTATATCTCACAAAACTGACTAAAGAGGCTTAAACAAACTCTCCCTTTGCTACCAAAATCACCTTTCCTCCCACATGCACATCAATCCCCTCATCATTTTTTCCTGCTTGTAATAACAGTAAAGAAGGTCTACCAATCTCATACCCCTGTTCTACCCGGATATCTATTTGATTTTCTCCAAAGTAACCATGTTCAACCAAATAACCAGCCAAGCAACCATTGGCACTACCCGTGGCTGGATCTTCCGGGATACCCACATAATCGCAAAATACCCGCACATGCAAATGATTGTCTGGATGGTAAGTTTCGGGACAAAAAGCGAGGATACATTTGCCTTGAATGTTAGCAATTAGCTGAAAATATTTATCTTTATTAATATTTATTTGCTTTAAGGCAGATATATTTTTCAAAGGAACGATAATAAAAGGTAATCCTGTAGAGACTTCCTGAATGGGGAAACGAGAATCTATCTCATTTTGATCTATTTGTAAAACTTCAGCGAGAGCCTCCCCTGGAAGTTCGCTGTAGAATATTGCTGGGTTTTGTCGCATCCACAGCCATTGTGGTGAACCGTCGGCATAATTGATGGTGACAGGGATTTGTCCAACTCCCAGGTTTAAAGTAATCTTTTCCACTGGTTGTTGAATAATAGTTTGTTGCAGGATATATGCTGTTCCTAATGTGGGATGTCCAGCGAAGGGAATTTCTTGATTAGGTGTAAAGATTCTTACTTCGTAACCCCCATTTTTTGCTTGGGGTGAACTGATGAACGTAGTTTCTGAATAATTAATTTCTTTAGCAATAGTTTGCATTCCCTGAGTATCAAGGTTACCGATATTTGTAAATACTGCTAATTGATTCCCCGCGTATTTACCCTCAGCGAACACATCGACAATGTAATAATTAAGACTATTCATATCAGTTATTCAGTTACACTCATTTAAATCCTTGTCTCATCATCTCATTATTTCCTTCCCTCCTTCCCCCCGGGCGGGGAAACCCCGCCCCTACTCCCTCACCGAATTATTAGATTTTCAATTTTCAATCTAAAATCTAAAATCTAAAATCTAAAATCCAAAATTGATTGTCACTCCCCATCCATCCATTCCTGTAAATTACATTTTGGTTGGGCAACATTGAAGATATGTAAACCAAAATCCCGGGCTATGTCTTCACACACTTTCATTCCCCTCACACTGTTACCCCTTGCATCCAACAGGGGTGAAAAGGTACCAATCCCTAATTTACCTGGAACCGTAGCTGCAATTCCCCCACCAACACCACTTTTAGCCGGGATACCCACTCGATACACCCATTCTCCAGAGTAGTTGTACATCCCACAGGTGAGCATGACACTAATTACATCTTTTACATAACGCTCATCCAAAGCTCGTTCCCCTGTGATGGGATTAATCCCACCATTAGCTAAGGTAGCTGTCATCACTGCTAAATCCACCGCACTTACCATAATGGAGGATTGCTGAAAATATAAATCCAGGGTTTCTTCAATACGTTCAGTTACCATGCCAAAATTAAGCATCAAATAAGCGATCGCTCGATTCCGATTGCTTGTAGTTCTTTCTGAGAGAAAAACGGGGACATTAATATCCAATTCCCTGCCAGTATAAAGACGGAACACCTGTAAAATCCGCTTCAACCTTTCGGTGGCTCCATTCCCTTTAATTAAATCCGTAGTTGCGATCGCACCTGTATTTACCATGGGATTATAGGGACGGTTTGTTTTTTCATCCAACACAATGGCATGGAAGCCTTCCCCCGTTGGTTCAACGCCAACCTTAGAATTCACGTATTCCCGACCGTGGTCTTCTAGTGCTATACCATAAACAAAGGCTTTGGCAATGGACTGGATGGTAAACAATTTTTGGGATTCCCCCACCTGGAAAAGTTTACCGTTGGTTGTCGCCACACAAATACCAAAGGAATCTGGGTTGGCTAGTGCTAATTCGGGGATGTATTGAGCTAAAACCCCATCATCCAAGGATTTATATTTTTCGTACAATTGGTTGAGATAAGCCGTCCCAGATTTTACTTCTTGCATAATTGCTTGAAACCTTTGCCTAGCTTGGATTTTTCTCAAAAATTAGATGTATTTTCAGCTTAGTTGCAAAAATATAGAAAGAATTGTTGCCATAGAGCATTTGACTAATCAATCATTGTTATTGTCTCCTTTGAATACGACTTTTCTGTGTCAATACGAACTAAAGAATTTGCATATACATCAAAATATACTAGTTAAATATACTGTACTTAATCAAAAAATTTCGCTCAAAGGCGATCGCATTTTGCAACTACCATTCTGAAAAATACATTTTTGTTCCCCAAATTTCAGCTTTTTGTAGTTCGATAACCATTGGATATAAGTTAATATTTTTATCTGCAAAAATTTTAACTCAGTAACAAATTTAACAAATTACGTATTTTTTTCAGACAAATATCTAACCATAATCTAGAGTTAATAAAAATTTCACGAGAGAAAAAAAGATTGTTATTTTGTGATTGTAATCACTGTAATTTTCCAAAATATATTATGTAACTTTTTTCGCTAAATACGTATGCAACGTAATTTACATATTTAGATTATGTAAGTATTTGTAGCTTATTTCTAGTCAATTGATTTACAAAATTAGCAATAAAATTTCCTCATTAAATAGTCCATAATGTTTCAAACAATTAATGATTGCTAAAAAGTTATATTCTCATGACAATGAGCTATAACTATTGCCCAACAAGGACTATAAAGCTAAATAACAATCATAAAATGAAATCTAGGATACAATTTTCGAAATTGTAGTATTTAAAATTCGTGGCACGTAAATTTTAATATTAATGTATATTTTTGCACTTTACAATGCAATTAATGTATATTTTGTATACAGAAAAATTTGGGTTTTTGGTGTACTTAATTTAACGATTCAAGACCCTTTAGGACAATTTATAAACTGTCATAAAAGGCATTTGAGCAAAGCATATGCTAGCTAATTTCAAGTAAGTGTTACTACGGTAATTTTTTGTTGAAAAAAATAATTAAAGTGTCTTTTTAAGATACTTTTATCAGAGTCATTTAGCCTGAGTAATTTAGTAGGATTGAATGTTGGAACCCTTGTGATTAATTGCATTGAGTATCTCCAATTATTCTCCGAGACACAGTGATACAAGAGGTTTTTTGGATCCCCATCAACTTAGATACCAATTGCAATTAGAAAATACACTCAGCCAAGCCAATGCACGATTTTAAAAACTTGACTACTATGCCTCATAGTTCATTAATTGCATTGCCAGTTGATGCATGTAATTCTTATAACGTCAGTAAAAGCGAAGGACTTGCAAAAACACGAAATTACCCCCAGACATCAGAATTACCAAATTTGAGTGTACATCTATTAGGAAGACGCATTACTTGTATGACAGTCCCAGCTATAGTTGAGGCTATTCATACAGCATGTATTACAGGTAAAAAAATTACCCTAGCACATTACAACGTACATAGTTTTAATCTGTCGATGCAGCTGCCATGGTTTTATGAATTTCTGCAAAATTCAGAAATAGCTCACTGTGACAGCGTTGGTATAATCAAAGCGATTGGCTATATGGGGCTAAATTTACCAATAGAATACCGAGCTTCTTATACCCTTCTCATGCCCAAAATATTAGAAAAATGTAATGAAAAAGGATTTAGTGTGTTTCTGTTGGGAGCAAAGCCAGAGATATTAGAAACTGCTCTTGAACGACTCAAACAGCAATATCCGCAAGTAAATTTTTCCGGACATCATGGATATTTTGAGAAAGATGATACAAAACAGAACGAGGCTGTAATTAAACAGATTAATCAGGCAAATCCGAATATCTTAATCGTAGGCATGGGTATGCCAATCCAAGAAAAATGGGTTTCCCAACATCGTCATAGTTTGGATGTTAATGCCATTATGGTTGGAGGGGCGATTATTGACAGATTGGCTGGTGTCGTTTCAAATTGTCCGAGATTAATTTCCAATATGGGATTAGAATGGTTATATCGTCTATCTCAAGAACCAAAACGTTTAGCAGTACGCTATTTATTGGGAAATCCAGCTTTTGTATTACAGATGGCATTAGCTAAGTTTTATGCACCACCATTGCAGGTACAGAAGATTTCATCCATCGATAGATATATTTCTGAACATAGTACATCTGACAGCCTAGTCGCTAACACTTTGAACACTACTCATCAACAATCTTCAGCCCATGTCTATAGCCAAGTTAAACGGATTGTAGATTATTTTATCGAGGCTAATCTGTTAACCACAAAACAAATAGAAGCTGCTTTGTCTGAGCAAAAAGTAACTGGTATATTATTGAGTGAACTGCTGATGAAGAAATCAACAATCAGACCACAAAATATTGAATATATCATCAATGATTTAGATTTAGTTTAAAAGATTGTTGCTCATCAGTAATTTTGCCATGAATAATTAAGGGAGTGTTATCTAACTAAACCATTTTCGCTAAAAACGAGGGATTAAGCCTTATCAGAGAAGAGTTCCACGATTTTAGCAATGATGCTCTACTTATTTACAGATTATTAACAGACTCTGACTATATTGCGTGGTACTAAAAATTTACCAGCGAATTGAGTCAATAATTAAAGGGTAAAAGTAGAGTAATTAGACTCATATAAACCATAAATTTTTGATATCCTCTAGTGCATTTCACTTCAATTCATGGTGCATAAACCAAGAAAATCAATTACTAAGAAAGTAATCATCTGGAGGAGATTTTGTTAGAACCTTTAGTAAGTGTGGTTATACCCACCTACCGCCGAGCAATATTAGTACAACGTGCAGTTGAAAGCGCATTAAAACAAACCCTCAACCAGATTGAAGTCATTGTTGTCATTGATGGTTCCCACGAAGAAACCCGCAGAAAACTTGCAACTATCAATGATTTTAGGTTGAAGGTAATAGAATTACCCGTAAATCAAGGTAGCCGTGCTGCTCGTAATGCTGGAATCAATGCAGCTAGTGCTAAATGGGTTGCATTTTTAGATGACGATGACGAGTGGATGCCTCACAAACTAGAACTGCAATTTGAAGCAGCAAAGAATTCTCTGTATGAATTTCCTATCATTTCATCTTTTGTACTTGCTTGGGCACCCCAAGGAGATATAATTTGGCCAAGAAGACTCCCCAAGCAATCGGAACCCTTGAGTGAATATTTATTTGTTCGCAATACTTTGTTTCAAGGAGAAGGATTAATTCATACTTCTACTATTTTTACTGCCAAAGAATTACTGCAAAAAGTTAATTTCGACACTACCTTGCAAAGACATGATGATTGGGATTGGCTATTAAGGGTAAGCCAACAAGAAGGAGTAGGAATTGAGTTTGTCCAACAGGTGCTATCTGTATGGAATTTAGGGGAAGCTCGTCCTAGTTTAAGTAGAAGTAAAAATTGGCGATTTTCATTTAACTGGATTCAAGGAAAACGAAACTTAGTTACTCCACGGGCTTATTCATCTTTTATTTTGGCAGAAGTGAGTGCAAGGGCAGCATTAGCCAAGGAATGGCAAGCATTTTTGCTTCTTTTGTGGGAGGCTGTTCGGTTTGGTAAACCACAACCAAAAGACATTTTTTTGTATTTTGCTATGTGGTTAATTACTCCACAAACTAGAAATTGGTTGCGAAATTTTTTGTTCAAAAATACAAAAACTTTCGCAACATAAATATAATTTTAAATCATTGTGCATAAAATCAATATGCACAATGATTAATAAATATTAGAAGTTATGTAGAAATAGAAGCAA
>JASJCX010000287.1 GCA_030065255.1 Calothrix sp. MO_167.B42
TCCCAAAGACCTTGTGTTCGCGGAGCGTGCCCGTTAGGGCTTATGCGTCGTTTCACTTCGTTCCACTCGCAATGACATACTATGGGTATGCCCCCGGACATGATATGATTTGTTGAACTAAAGCTGTTTCTATTACAAAGGTAGCAAAAAAGGCTAGAACAGTTTCTAGTTGGCTCAAATCTTCATCTGCACGAAGCATTTGTAGTGCTTCTTGTATTGTAGATTGATTACCTCCCCCCTTAAGTATTGGCACAAAGGGAAGTAGAGAGGGTATTTAGTTGTTTAAATAATCTGGCGTTTTTATCATAATCTTAGGTTGGGTTCCACTATGTCCTTGCGGACACGCTACGCGTTTCTTGAATGCCCGAAGGGCTATATGTTCCACCCAACCTTGTATATTGAGAGTAGTAGTAGACCGTCCCAACCTAGGTCGAGGGTGCCGCAGGCGGGTGAGGTTTTATAAGTATTCATCCGTACATGATATCAATTCACAAATCAAACCGGATTCCTATATATCAATTTCTATCAGCTTGTTTCGAGATGACAAGCCAGCTTTAATGTAAATATATGATTTAGGGACATCAAATTTTTTTGCCAAGAGTTTAATTAACTCTTCATTAGCCTTACCGTCCACAGGGGGTGATTTTAAGCATATAGTGAGAGTACCATCAGCTGATTCAGTAATTTTTTGCTGTTTTGAGTTAGGTTTTACCTTGACTCTTTGTTGCATAATTTCAACTTGGGATTATCAGTATTTATGCATTAATTTTATTAGTGAATAAAATATTATTCAACTCCCAAATTAAAGGTTTGGAAGTTGCAATAAAATTGATATTTCCATTTAAGTGAAAATATAATCAATTCACTCAGAAATATCGCTCAAAAAATATTTATAAGCCGTATACACAAGAGTGACAACCCCAGTCACAATTGCCGATTCATCTACATCAAATAAGGGATGGTGTAATGGGTAATTAATCATTCTATCTGTGAAACCCACCCCTAAACGAAACATGGAACCAGGTGCATGTTCCAAATACATAGAAAAATCTTCCGCCCCTAGGGATGGTTCGGGTAAAACCTGAACCGCATCATCCCCCCAAGCCTCTTCTGCGGCTAATTGTATGATCTTAGTAATGGCATAATCATTTTGGACTGAGGGCACACCCTGACCATAATTAACTTGATACTTAGCACCATAGGAATTACAAACATTGGCAACAATTTGTTCAATCCAACTTGGTAATTGATTACGGGTTTCAGGGTGTAGTGATCGCACGGTTCCTAATAATTGTACGCGATCGGCAATCACATTAGGCGCTCTCCCTCCCTCAATTTTACCAATACTCAATACCACAGGACGTAAAGGATTCTGGGTACGGCTAATGGCTTGCTGTAAATTGGTGATGACTTGGGAAGCAATCCAGATAGCATCAATGGCTTCATGGGGGCGAGCACCATGCCCAGATTCGCCAATAATGATAATCTCTAAATCATCAGCTGCCGCCGTTAATGCTCCAAAACGTACCCCAATGGAACCTGCGGGAATGGAAGGAAAAACATGAACACCCAATACAGCATCCACATTTTCCATTACCCCGTCTTTTACCATCCAACTGGCTCCTTGGGCAATTTCCTCTGCTGGCTGAAATAAAAACCGTACTTTCCCTGGTAACTCTTGTGCAATTTGTGACAAAATCATTGCAGTTCCTAAGCCAACTGTTGTATGGACATCATGACCACAGGCGTGCATAATACCTGTTTGACGGGAAGAAAATTCCAATTTAGTGCATTCTGTAATCGGTAAAGCATCCATATCAGTACGAATGGCTAAAGTGCGGCTATCCTTACCATTACCTTTGATTTCCCCAATCACCCCTGTTTTTCCCACTCCTTCTTCTGCATGAATGCCACAAGAGGACAGCACACCAGCAACAAAGGCGGATGTTTGGTATTCATTCCCACTTAGCTCCGGGTGTGAATGAATGTGACGACGAATTTCAATTAGCCTGGGTGCTAGCTGGGTTGCGATATCTTTTATACGGGTGAGCATTGATAAATTACTTTACACTCTTTCCTTCCATCATAAAGAAGTGTTACACAACAAAGAGCGATCGCTGTCTTAGACTTGGTGAAAATGGGAAAAATTTCCGGGAAATGAATAAAATCGAGCTGAGGAAGCTATGGATAGTTAGAAAATGCAAAGTATTAATTCTGACAATAATTTATGGAAATACGGTTTGATTTGCCATCAAAAGATAGATAGGGTGCGTGACACTGCTCTAAGAGGATGAGAGCAAAAGTATTATGTTTAACACCAGAATCTCGAAAACTTAACCCCTAACCCCTTCTCTACAAGGATACTGCTGGCGATTCGGGGGTATCACCCTCTTTGGCAGCAGGGGGGCAGGGAGCAGGGGGCAGGGGGAGAAAAAACAAGTCCAAATTATTCCAATAATCCCCAGCTTTTAGCCTAGTGAGAGGTCAAACCTACCATTCGCCAGCAGTATCCTACAAGGGAAGGGGAACAGAAAAATAGGGGTTTGAGAGTCTCTGGACTAGTAGGAGAGAGATTTACCACCAGAGGTTTTTAGTCAGCTTTTAGACTTGACAAACATCCTCTAAGGCACTCTACAATATTGCCCCCTGCTTGTTCTAGTCAAGATACAACATATCCGCAAACTCCACCATGAATGTTGTAGCCAATTCGATGACAATATCATAAACACAGGATAATTATAATGACAGAAAAAATGACAGAAAAAAAATCCAAATTTTTAATTCCTGCCCTTGGTTTAGGGGCGATAGTGGTAGGAAGTATAGCAGCTTACATATACTTAAAAGGAGGGCCATCAGGGGATGCTGCTGGTGTTTGGGAAAGTGCCAAAATAGTACCGGATGAAGCTTTGATGGCAACTTACATTACCACAGAACCCCAAGCCTGGGCAAAGTTAGATAAGTTTGGTACTCCTGAAGCCAGACAGTTGTTAGGTAAGGGTTTAGCAGACTTGAATCAAAATGTATTAAACGAAAGTGGTATTTCCTATGAACAGGATTTAAAACCTTGGATAGGTGGGGTGATGCTGGCAATTTTACCCCCTGCTCCAGCACAACCAGCCCAATCGTCTACACCTGCTTCACCTGGACAAGTAAAACCCACACAGCAATCAGCAACTAATGTATTAGTGGTGGTAGGGATCAAAGATAAACTGGCTGCTGTGAATTTTGCTAACAAATTAAAGTCAAACAAGGAATTAACAAGCCAGGAAATAGAATACAAAGGGGAAACAATTCTTAAAAATACGAATAAAGGTAGTTCTACATATACCGCGATTTTGAACAATAGTTATGTAGTTTTTGCCCCTAATCAAAAACCTGTAGAATATGCCATTGATACTTTCAAAGGGGAACCTTCCTTTGCCACTAAAGCAGGTGCTAAAGAAGTATTAGCCAAGGGAGTAAAGTTAGAAAATACCGTTGCTCAAATTTATGTGCCCGATTATGGGGCTACTATGCAACAATTCATTGCGAGTAATTCTAGAACAACCCAATTACCACCCCAAACCCTGGCACAATTGAAACAAGTAAAATCTATGGTCGCGGGTGTGGGTATTGATGATGTGGGGGTACGGATGAAAGCGATCGCAACTTTAGATCCCCAACTAAACAAATTTCAATATAAAAAGACCCCCGGAAACGTTGTATCTCGATTTCCTGGAGATACCATTGCTATGATCAGTGGCGAGGGAATTAATCGTTGGTGGTCCGCAATGTTAGAACAATCCAAGGATTATCCCGATTTTAATCAAGTAGTTAACCTTGCCCGGACTCAACTACAACAATTTAATATTGATTTGGATAAAGATATTTTTAGCTGGATGAATGGGGAGTTTGGTATAGCAGCTGTTCCCGCTAATCAAGGTTTGTTGGCACAAGTGGGATTTGGAGGAGCCTTTGTATTTAATACAAGCGATCGCCAAACTGCTGAACAAACCCTATCTAAACTAGATAAAATTGTCCAACAGCAACCAATTAATGTTGCTCAAGCTGATATCGGTGGTAAAAAAATTACTCAGTGGCAGGTTCCAGGGGAAGGAGCTTTGCTATCCCATGGTTGGCTGGATCAAAATACGGTATTTTTAGCTGTTGGTGATTCTACCGCCCAAGCAGTTGCATCTCCCCAAGGTGAATCTCTGGCTGAAAATGAGAATTTCCAAACTGCTACTGGCTCCTTAGCACAGCCAAATGGAGGTTATTTCTATTTGAATATGGGAAAAACTTTATCTTTGCTTGAGCGTTTTGCTAGCCTCAGACAACAACCAATTCCACCGGAAGTAAATTCGATTCTTAGTTCTATCCATGGTGTTGGTATGGCTGCCAATAGTCCCGATAAATCTACCTCTGAAGTGGAACTTTTGTTAGCTCTCAAGAATAAGCAATAATTGGTGGCTGTTGAGATATTCACAATATGGATTGTTTTTTTGGGGGTCTAAAATATAGGGAGTTTAATATTCCCACAAAGTGAAATAATCCCACAATAAAATTGCGTGCGGATATGATATAAGTCCTGATAATACTAAAATTAACAATTAACACCATTTGATTTATATTAGGATTTACGCAAAAGTAACCTAATTAAGTCATTACGTTTGCGTAGTATGTCCGGAGCGAATAAACGACAGCGAAGTAATCGCAAAAACTCTGCGGTTGCTTCTCTAACATTAGTGGCGATCGCAATGACAAATCTCTTTTGCGTAAGTCCTATATATAAAGAATAAAAAGCATGAATTTATCAGGTCAACAAGAGAAAAGATTAGTAGATGCTTTACTTGATGCTTTTCCTGATAAGGCATCATTAGAACAAATGTTATCATTTGAATTAGATAAAAATCTAGATGCAATTGCAGGTGGTAGGAACTTACAACAGATTGTTTTTAATTTAATAAAAACATCAAAAAGTGAGAATTGGATTGAAGGTTTAATAAAAGCTGCCCGTAGCTCAAATTCTGGAAATTCCAGATTAAAAGCTATTGCCAAAGAACTATTAGAAAATCATATTGTGTCGCCAGAACCAACGGTTTTGCTCCCTGGAGAACGTCGCCGTCTGGAAACGGAACGAGATGAGCTACAGGAGCAATTCGACTTTTTGAGTGAGGAAATCCAGTTTCTGCAACAGTCCCAAAGGACTGATGACTTAAGTCCCAAACAAGGTTTCCGGCTGAAAAAGCAGATAGAACAAGCTAAAGAAGAACGACAGCAAATCAGTGATAAAATTAAAATTCTGGAAAGTAACCTGTAATACACGTAGTAATAAATAAAACTATTGACGTTGCTGAATACAGGTATGATTTTGCCCCCCAACCCCCAATTCTGGGGGAGAAAGATAATTTAAAGTCCCCCAAGTACCCCCAGGTACCCCCAGGAACCCCCAGGTACCCCCAGGTACCCCCAGGATTGGGGGTCACGGGGGCAGGGGTCACGGGGGCAGGGGTCACGGAGGCGTTACTCAAACAATAAAAATAAATTCATAACTTCAATTCAGCAACGCCAAACTATTAAAAGATAGCAACTGCTCTGCCGGGTAAATGACTGATGCTCTTGATAGAAATCTACAACCTAGTTACAGTGAATTGCAAAGAAAGTATGATGATCTGACAGAGGAGATACAATTTTTACTTCATAGCCAGAGGGTTGATGACCTCAGTCCGAGGGAGCGTTTCCGGTTAAAAAAGCAGATTGAGGACGTTGAGGCAGAGCGGAACCAAGTTAACCAGCAGCTTCAGGAACTGGAGAATAATTCAATTGGTAGGAGTGAGGAGCTTTATCCCACCTTATTAAGATTAGGTTACCGCCCCCAGGTGCGATTATTCCGTAGATTGATGGAAGCTAAGTCAGCTGCTGCTGTCTTGATTCATGGTTTCCCAGATTATGGGCAATGCTGGTTATTAAATCGGTTGGTAGTACAATATGTTCCCTATTTTTTAAATGGCAAGTTGATTAAGGTTAGAGTCAGTCGAAAAATATGCAGAAATAATGTGAGTGCCCTATGGCGGGAATTGGCTCGTAGTGTTGGCTTAAGGGGAAAACAGTACACGCCCCCAGAGATTGCTGAGAAGGTTTATCAATGGTTGGAGACTCAGAATGTTTTATTTGTCTTCCATGAAGTGCAAACTATGCCAGAAGAATGTTTATCTGAGCTAATCCACAACTTTTGGCTGCCATTGGTTGAGAAATTCCAAGAGCAACAATCCCAACCCAGCAAATTTAAGCTATTAATGTTTTTGATTGATTATGAAGGTTGTGTGGCCAGTTGGAAGGTTCCCTTTACGGAAAAATTGAATTCCCATCAGATACCTCAAACCCCGATTAAATCACCAAGGATTACTGAATTCTCCGACGATGATTTAATTGATTGGATGGAAACAGAATATGACAAGCTGCCTCCTGTACTTACCGCTAAAGTTGATGATACAGTTCAGGAAATTTTGGCAAACAGTGACGACGGTATTCCTGAGTTGGCCTTGGAAGCAATTTGTGAGCACTGTGGCTATGACTATGAGGAGCTGGAGAAATGGTTGACGCTATAGATAAACCCCTGGTATATACTGGCACAGTGCAACCCCAGCCAGGGGAAACTGATGACTCGGGACGACAGTTGTACCCTTATCTACCTCACGAAGACTTGATTGAAGCGGTGAATCTGACGATTCAGCTAGAGCGACCATTGCTGGTGAAAGGAGAACCAGGATGTGGTAAAACTAGACTTGCTTATGCTGTGGCCTATGAGTTGGGTTTGCCTTTTGAACCTTGGTATATCAAGTCAACCAGTCGAGCCCAGGATGGCCTCTACACCTATGATACCGTTGCGCGGTTACGGGATGCTCAACTAGCGGCTGGTTCCATGATTAAGTCAGAAGATATTCCTCGCATTAGTAACCCTGCAACCTATGTGAAGTGGGGAGCAATTGGGCGGGCATTTCAGAACCAGCAGCGCACAGTCATTTTAATTGACGAAATTGATAAAGCGGATATTGATTTTCCTAATGACTTACTCCTAGAACTAGATGAGTCGCGGTTCACGGTGGAAGAGACGGGTGAGATAGTTCAAGCCCAAGCCAAACCAATTGTTTTAATTACTAGTAATGATGAAAAAGCATTGCCTGATGCCTTTTTGCGTCGCTGCTTATTTCAATATGTGGAGTTTCCCAGCAATGAACGGTTAGTGGAAATTATCCAGCAGTTTTTTCCCGCCACACCACCAATATTGGCGAAGAAAGCAGTCAATCGTTTTCTGCAACTGCGCGAGGAAATCAAAAAGGATAAGGGCTATGCAGGTAAAAAAGTTAGTACTAGCGAACTGATTGACTGGTTTAATATTCTACGCCGCCATCCTCAAGACCAAGCACTGAAAAAATTGGAGGGTAAACTACCTTATCCGGGTATATTGTTGAAAAGCTGGGATGACCATCGGCGTTATTTAGCTCGCATGGGTGGCAAGGGATAACGATGAGGGTAGATGAATTACCACTTTTAGAACTGTTTACCAGGTTGCGTCAGGCGGGGCTACCATTAGGGATGAATGAGTATCAGGCGGTGTTGCAGGCTTTGCGGTGTGGGTTTGGGATTCCTGATAGGCAGGCTTTGGCGCGGCTGTGCTGTACTTTATGGGTTAAATCTGCTGAAGATAAGCTGCTGTTTGATTATCACTTCCAGCAGGTGATGGCTAAAGATGAAGAGAAGTTAGTTCCTGTTGTTGAAGCGTTACCTGTGTCCCCTCAGCCAGATTTACCGAAAAATCCCATTGTTTCTTGGTGGCGGAGAATTTCTCTCCCTACTCGCGTAGCTTTGGGGGGAACGTTGGTTGTAGTGACTGGTGTGGCTCTGTGGTTGGGTAGACCAATTAAGGAATGTCCATATTTCACTAGCAAGCCGAAAATTCTTGTGAAAAAAGGTGAGGATTATGATTATAAAATTAAGGTTAAATCATGTGAAACCAATTCAGACAAAAATCTAAAAATTACAGCCTTGCAAAAGCATCCCTGGCTAAAGTTGCAACATCAACAAGATGGAACTACTATTTTAAGCGGCAAAATTCCCAATCACGATATTCGCTACTCTAGTGTTTACTTATGGAATACCCAAGGCAAGCTGCTAGCTGACTTTGACAAACTCAACAATATCGAGGACATCAAGTTCAGTGGTAATGGGCAGTTACTTGTTACTCACTCATTTGATAAAACAGCACGGTTGTGGAATACCCAGGGTAAGCTGCTAGCTGACTTTGACAAACTCAACAATATCGAGGACATCAAGTTCAGTGGTAATGGGCAGTTACTTGTTACTCACTCATTTGATAAAACAGCACGGTTGTGGAA
>JASJCX010000288.1 GCA_030065255.1 Calothrix sp. MO_167.B42
CAAACCTATGAACAGTAAACTTATTACTTATTACTTATTACTTATTACTTATTACTTATTACTTGTTACTTATTACTTGTTACTCATTACTCATTACTTTGATAAAAGTTAACAGCTACATTAGCACCTTCGTGGGCAAAACGAATAGCGATCGCTCTACCAATACCCGTACCTGCTCCTGTAACTAAAACGTTTTTTCCCTTTAACCCTTCCATAATCTTTTATCTCTTATGACCGAATAAAAACCAAGAAATTCCACACATAAAATAACTATATAAGTAATAGTCAAACTATTACAGCCGTTTTTATCTGAGTGAGGTAAAATTCATATTGCTTTGAGGCAGGAGGCAGAAGAAAATGTACCTCATTTACCTGCAATGTGCTGTATTCTTTTAACAACCTATAGTTAGGACAAGTTTTTAGATTAGGGCAATTATATAGTTCAATCAATAAAAAAACAAAAGAAACAGAAAACTTTACCTCTTCCACCACGGTAAAAACAAACTTACCACAAACCTAAAAAACACAAGACTTTTGAATTTTAGCTGATGAACTTGCAGATTACACGAATTAATCTAATCAATATGAATTGAAGAAGAATTATCCAACCATCCCCGTTGCCAAAAGAACAATATTAAACCCGTAGCAATGCATACCATTACGAATATACAAATCCAAAAACCCCAACGTAAATTTAAACCGGGCATATACTTAAAATTCATCCCATATATGCCAGCAATAAAAGTCAGAGGGAAAAAAATCCAAGAAAATACAGTCAACAACTTCATAATTTCATTCATTTTGTTGCTGACTGCGGAGAGATACACATCCATTAAACTAGATGCTAATTCCCGATAATTTTCCACTAAGTCCATTACTTGTACGGTATGATCGTAGCAATCTCTCAGGTAAATACTTACTTCATTACTAATCAGCGTACTACCGTCTCTAATTAAGGAATTAATTGCATCCCTTTGGGGCCAGATAGTACGACGTAATTGCAGAAATTCCCGCCTAATTTGATAAATATTTTGCAGTGTTTGACGGTTAGGATGAATAATTGCTTCCTGTTCTAATGCCTCAATTCTTTCTCCATAATCTTCTAATAAAGGGAAAAAGTTATCAATAATTGCATCTAATAAAGCATAAGCTAAATAATCAGATTTTCGCTTATGGATAATCCCTTTATTATGGCGAATTCTTAACCTGACGCGCCCAAAACAATCATGTTTTGACTCTTCTTGGAAAGTTAATAAATAATTTTTGCCTAATACAAAGCTGACTTGTTCGCTATGATAACCATCATCTCCCATCTTAGGAAATACCATTCTGGCGATAATGACTAACTGTGCTGCATACTCTTCTATTTTTGGTCTTTCCACTACATTGACTACATCTTCTAAGACTAAAGGATGTAAATCAAAAATCTGTCCAATTTGTTTTAAAGTATCTGCACTACCCAATCCTTGTATATCTATCCAAGAAACAGAATCTCTTTCTAAATAAGGAATAATTTCGTTGGGATCTTCTATGCTTTTATGGATAAATTCAGTTTCTGTATAATCAATCAAACAAATACTAGAAATTTGCGAATCTTTATCCACAACAATATTTTCTGGTAGAGTGATAGGCTGGTGATAAAATTCTTTATTTTTTTCCCGCTTTTTCAGTAAATTACGTTTAATTGGAAACATATATTTTTGTAGATGAACAAACCAAGTTTCAACTACCATAGCTTAAATCACTTTGAGTACACCAAAAATCATCACACATAAATATACTAAGTACACGGCATTTAAACCAATAATTTCCTTGAAAGAGAAACTATAGTTAGGTTTGCCCCAATAGATAAATGCTGCATAAGCTACTCCCAAAAGTCCTACAAATATTAAGTTAACTACATACAACAGTAAATGTTGAATAGGCAAATTCACCAAAGCCAAGGGGAAAAATGCTAAAGTCATAGTCGCCGTATTATCTGCAATCACACTTGTAGTTGCAGCAGTAATTTGTCCGCTTTTGGCCACTTTCCAAGTGGCAAATACTTCAGGTACAATACTTAGGGTAGCTGTAATAAATAGTCCCCAATGGTCTGGGATATCCCGAATATGGATACAAGTTTTTCAGTGGCTGTCACCGTGAAATAAGCCCCTGCAATCAGTAACATCACCCCTGCAACGGCAATTTTAATCTCCCGGGATTTCCATGTAACTTGAGAGCCTTTTTGACGCTGATGCAGGATTCCCCTAGTTAAGTAATATCATGTCCGTTTAAATAACCGTCATTGCGACCGAAGTAAGCAATCCCAAAGACCTTGTGATTGCGTCGTTTCACTTCATTCCACTCGCAATGACATACTATGGGTATGCCCCCGGACATGATATAAATCCCATAAGCTGCCAACATAATCCAACCATCCACGGGTTGTTGCCAGTTGCGTAAGTCCTATTCCTAAATTAATTATTCTCGTTGTTAGGCATTGCTCAATGGAAGTATGAATTTACATTTTTCGATATTATTGAATAACCATTCTTCGCGCTCTTTGCGCCTAAAGCCCTTCGGGCATGGCGAGAGCTAATGCGGTTCATAATTCATCCCTTTATTCAGCAACGCCCGTTGTTATGCTTCATATCTGCGTTTGTCCTTACCCTTACGTCGCTTGCGTCTGCGCTCTTCGGGAAGGAACATAGCGTGTTTATCTGGAACAATCTGAGAACCAAACCTCCGGGAGTAGACTTCGGTTAATTCTGCCCCGAACAGGAGAATTTGAGCCGAATAGTAAACCCATGCTAAAAGAACTACTAAAGAGCCAGCTGCACCGTAGGTAGAACCCAAACTTCCCCTACCCAGATACACCCCCAAGACAAATTTACCAATGCCAAATAGCAAGGAGGTGATAATCGCACCAGTCCAAACATCACTCCAGTGAATTTTTACATCTGGTAAAAACTTGTATATTAGAGCAAAAAGTAGAGTCACAATGCCAAAGGAAATAGCAAAATTCAATATTTCCCAAAAAATTTCTAACCCAGGGATGAGTCCATTCATATAGTGATTGAGTGCCGATAAAGCTGCACTAATAATTAAAGAAACTAACAACAAAAAACCAATACCCAAAACTGCAGAAAAAGATAAAATTCGTTTTCTGACAAAACCCATAATTCCCTGCTTGGGTTTAGCTGTCACTTCCCAAACACTATTAAGTGCATCTTGGAGTTGGACAAATACCCCAGAAGCACCAAATAACAGAACGATAATACTAAAAATAGAAGCAATACCACTCACATCAGGTTTATTGGCATTTTCAATTGCCATTTCAATAACTTTTGCTCCTTCATTGCCGACTAAACCCTGTATTTGCCCAACAATTTCCCCCCTTGCTGCTTGTTCACCAAAAATTAATCCAGCAACAGCGATCGCAATTATTAGTAAAGGTGCTAAGGAAAAAACTGTATAATAGGCGAGGGAAGCGGCTAAGGTTGATACTTTATCAGCTTGGTATTCTTGAAATGCTTCTTTAATAAGTTTAAAAATTATCTTGATATTCATTATGTAATTAGTGATTATTTATTTCGGAGAGATATGTAGGATGTAGGTTAGGTTAATTCAATGGCAACCTAACTTATATTTTGTACCAAGCAACGGGAGTAAATTATAAATTTAGTTTTTTAATAATACTTTATAATCTAAACTTTGCCCTATCATCTTACGATATATTGACGATCTGGCTCTATCTAAAGACCTATGTCTACCTCTATCGAAGTAGAGATTTTCCCATGAATATTGCGTTACGCGCAAGTAATATCAAATCCGCTTGTGAGACTTACCATATTGTCGTCACCTCACCCCGTCCTGTCGGACACCCCTCAACCTATTAAGGCTCACGTGTACACACAAGTAACAAAATTTAGCCAAGCCCTCACGAAAAGCCCCCTAACCCCCATTCATTGGGGGAACAAGATACTGATGCAACGTTTTAGCATCATTAAGAAAGTCCAAAGATCCTCAACTTCTGCCCTCTTTGATGTTAAAGGCTATCCTGGAGCATACTACTCAAATTTATAAAAATATTCGATAGACAGGAAAAGAATACAAGTTTTATAGTATAAAATTAATACGCAAGTTGCTCAATTAAACATAAATAAATGAGCGATCGCACACATAAAATACTATTTAACTAAGGAGTTAGTTTGCAGCAAAAACTATTTCTGATTTTGAACGAGCTTTGCTTAAACTGGCTTGCTTTTTTTGGTATCATTACCAGCCGATACTTTGTAATTTGCGGAGCAACACATTTGCTTTGTTATTCAAAGGTGGTAAATTTTTATACTAATTTTTGTTTACCCCAAAAGCCTCCATCATGGAAAATCATTAAAAAAGACATGGAATTATCTGTATTATGCGGGATAATTTTTGCTTTTTGTGGAGCCTTGGTATTTATAGCATACAGGTTAGGATTTACCTTTTTATATACTTCTATAAGTAAATATGGATTTTGGTATTTGAGTATTAGTTTTGTGATATTACTGATTCTTCAAGATACATATTTTTACTTTATGCATCGGTTGTTTCACCATCCCTTACTTTTTAAAAAGTTACATTCTGGACATCATCGTTCTAAAGAACCTACACCTTGGACATCATTTGCCTTCGATCCCATAGAAGCATTGATACAGGGTATGTTTTTTGTCTGTATAGTGTTTGTTTTGCCTCTGCATTATATTACTTTATTTACAGCCTTGATAGTGATGACAATTTGGGCAGTATTTAATCATCTTGGATTTGAGTTCTTTCCATCATCTTTTTATTCCCACTGGTTAGGACAATGGTTTATTGGTTCCAAACATCATTTAGTACATCATCGTAAATATACATTACATTACGGGTTGTACTTTACATTTTGGGATAAAATTTTAGGTACTCAAGACCCGAATTATAACCATAATATTCCCTCTAATATCAACTAATTTAACAATAAATTTGAGTGATTTGATACACGCAAATAAGTTGATTAACTCTTGACTAGTAGAATAGAGGTTTATTTTTTCAAAATTTGCGATCGCTAGTTTTATGGCTTTAAAAAAATATCACACAGGCTAAAATATAGTTACACTCATAACTTTTAGTCTGTATGATGATAGTGCAGGAGGTTGGGATTTTTTAGTCATATCATGTCCGCATAAACACTTATCATTAAAGCTCACGCTCCAGACGTTCCAGATGCAACGCCAGAGTAAGGAGTTTTTATCGTAACTAATTACCCGAACATGATATCGGAGATTAATATAAATCAAATCTAGAATATTACGAGATAATAAACTAGTATTGAGGTCGTTCGCTGGTATTTTCATAATATTTGGCAATACTCCATATTCCATGGATTGAACCAGGTATCCAACCCAGAAAAGTTAGTAGTATGTTGATGAACAAGGTCGTACTGATGCCATAAGTTAAAAATACCCCAACAGGAGGTAACACAATACCCAGAACAAATCTTATCAATTTCATATTCATAATTTTGAGTCCTATATACTTTACCTTAGTATGTTTTATTTATAAAAATAAATCTTCTACTATATGAATATTGTTTCATAACCTTGAGAATGATTTGTGGGAAAAATTATCATTCATTCTACATCTTTAGGCATACATTTTTATCAGTCATATTAAGGATGAAATTATGAATATTCTAGAGCATAATTAAGTTATGAAAAGTCTATATTGAGTTTGCATACAGTAGGTGTAAAAAAATTTTGAGGCTCTAATTCAGACCCCACCATGGGTAGAACTAGGAATAATCTTCTGATTTTAGATAAATCTTCCCATAAAACCCGTTGAAGATGCCTACCAAAACTTACTCAAATGTTAAATGCTGGCGTTGTTGAATGAAAGTATAAATTTACATTTTTCGATATTATTGAAGAATCATTCTTTGCGCCTTTGCGTCTATCCTGCGGAAAGCCCTTCGGGTTGCGCCACTTGCTTTATGCCGGGAAACCCGTCCACCGCAATGGCTTACCGCTGTTGCGTCTAATGCGCGAACTTAATTCATACCTAGATTCAGCAACGCCTGAATGCTTCGTGCATTTATTTATTTGTTTGTAATTAGAAGGAGATTACGATGCTTTCATATTTCTTTACGGTTTTGGCCACTGCATTAAGTCTTTTAGTTGTCGATTTAGTTGTACCTGGTGTAGATATTTCTACATTCGTTGCAGCTCTAGTTGCGGGAGTTGTTATTGGTATTATTAATTCTTCAGTGAGACCGGTAATGTCATTCTTTTCACTACCTTTGACTATATTAACTTTAGGACTATTCTCACTAATTGTTAATGGTATCTGTTTTTGGATTGCGTCTGTTTTAGTTCCTGGTTTTTCCGTACATGGATTGCTCGCAATTATTGTTGCTCCCATCGTACTTTCTTTCGTAAATACTTTCCTTACTCAGTACCTTGTTGATCGTAATCCACAGCTGAATATTAAAAATCAAGCTTGACACTCTGGTGGGTTCCGCTTCGCTAAAACCCTGAGATTCTTTTGCTTACAGAGAAGCTTTACACTTCACGAGTCTTACTTGACCCGTGCCATACCTAAAGTTGCTAGTGCTGAAGCTAAACCCGCACCTGCACTACCAGCCAAGGCTCCGCTAGCAGCTCCTAAGAGGGCTGCACCAATGGGGCCTGCTGCTACTACCTGCCCGACAAAACGGACATGATATTACTTCTTACTTATTACTTAAATACTTCATTTATCATTTTTGCCTTAGTTCCAGTGCAGCATTATAAATTTTTTCATTTGCCTTGACGGACTTAAAAAAATCTACAATGGGGCGGGGATAATCTACACCCAACCTAACTCCAAAATGCTTCTGTTCCTCGGCGGATAATTTCCCTGGCTCGTGTATCAAATTTCCTTTAATTGGGGTCAGTTCTGTTAGCCAATGTTTGATGTATTCTCCCTGGGGGTCGTAATCTCTCGACTGTTTGGGAATATTGAAATAGCGGAAACCACGGGCATCATTGCCTACACCAGCTGTATAATTCCAATTCCCCCAATTACTGCAAACATCGTAGTCAATCAAGAGAGATTCAAACCACTCAGCCCCCATTTGCCAATTAATCCCTAAATTTTTGGTCAAGAAACTGGCTACATTTTGTCTTCCCCGGTTGGACATAAAGCCGGTTGCTGCTAGTTCTCGCATATTGGCATCAACCAGAGGAAATCCAGTCATACCTGATTGCCACAATCTAAATCTTTCCCAATCTTCTTTCCCAGGAATTCTGATTCCTTGTAAACCAGATTGGCGAAATATATGATTTCCATGTTTGGCACAGATGAAACGAAAAAAGTCCCGCCACAGTAACTCAAATACTAGCCAATAGGTGGAGTCATTTTTTACTCGTTCGGCTTCGTATTTTTTGACTTGTTCGTAGATAAAACGGGGGGAAAGACAACCCAAGGCTAACCAAGGAGAAAATTTGGAGGAGTAATCTGCCCCCAGCATGCCATTCCGGGTTTGTTTATAATCTTTGAGACAATTTTGTAACCAAATATAGTTATCTAACCTTGTCAATCCTGCTGTCTCTCCACCTTTAAACTGTAAAACAGCCCGTGGGTCAAATTTGGGTGGCTCAAGTCCCAATTCAGACAAATTAGGTAGTTCTCCCCCATCTATATCTGGTAATTGAGGGAGTTTTTGAGGCGCAAGAAAACAAGAATCCACCAATGATTTTTTTTCCACGGATTTACGAAAATTCGTAAATAGTTCTGGGATTTCCTCCACGGCAAAAGGTAAATTATCTGGATGATAAACAGTTGTACCCCAAAAGCGATCGCATGGCACACTAATTTGAGATAAAGCCGTTTGCAAAGCTGATTCTACAGCTAATTCTTCTGAGGTGACTTCACCGTGAAAGTAGACAGCAGAAATCTCCAGTTCCTGAGCTAGAGATGGGATAATTTCTTCGGGAAAACCCCGACGCACTACCAGATTACTGCCTAGCTCCAACAGAGAATTCCGCAAGTCAGCAACACTTTCCAGTAAAAATTGAGCCCGAAAAGCACCAGTTTTGGGGAATCCAAAGGAAGTTTTGCCAAATTGTCGTTCATCAAAGCAGTAAACTGGGATGACTTGAGCCTTTTGTTCGATAGCCCGATACATGGGTTCGTGATCTTGTAGGCGCAAGTCATGGCGATACCAGATTAAAATTCGTTTTTCATTCATTAATTGCTGGTTGACTCAAGATATAGCAGTTTTCATCTAGGGAATTCGGTGAAAATAAATTATCCCATGTTGTGGGATGGGCATCCTGCCCGTTCTTTATCATTAGCACCGCAAGATGCCTGCACTACAAAATATTTTGGGATATTT
>JASJCX010000289.1 GCA_030065255.1 Calothrix sp. MO_167.B42
GAATGATTCTACTATCTCTTGGGTATCATCAATACTACAATTATCAGAAATAATAATTTCAATATTTTGATAGGTTTGTTGAATTGCACTATTAATTGCTTCTTGGAGATAATGACAACGGTTATATGTGGGGATAATCACACTAACTAAAGGCTGTTCAATTCCTATATTAGGTACCATATTTGTAATTTACATTTATATTACAGACAAATATTTCTGAGATAGAAAATGCAACAAGGAGATAAGGAAAACAAAGAGAATAAATTTTGACTATCAACCGTCACCGAAGAGGCAGGGGGCAGGGGAGAAGAAGCAGGGGGGCAGGGAGCAGGGAGCAGGGGGAGTGAATCTTAACTGTCAACTGTCAACTGTCAACTATCAACTATCAACTCTTAACCTCTTCCCTAAATCTCATACTGGGTTTTATGATATTGCCAAAGCTTACCTCGTAGTTTAAGCAACTCTTGATAATTACCCTGTTCGATAATTTGTCCATGTTCTAAAACCACGACTTTATCAGCCTTCGCAATGGTAGAAAGGCGATGAGCAATCGCAATTACAGTTCTTCCAGCCGATAATTTTTCCAGGGACTCTTGAATTAACTTTTCAGTCATGGAATCCAATGCACTGGTGGCTTCATCTAAAATCAGAATCTCTGGGTTTTTCAACAAAGCACGGGCAATAGCAATTCGTTGCCGCTGTCCCCCCGATAAACATACCCCCCTATCGCCTAAAATACTATCAAAGCCTTCTGGCATTTCTTGGATAAAATCAATGGCATTGGCTAGGTGCGCTGCTTGTTTAATTTCTGCTTCCGTTGCACCCATTGTCCCGTAAGCAATATTATTCCAGACGGAATCGTTGAAAATAAATGTATCCTGACTGACAACAGCTATTTTGCTACGCAGGGAGTTGATTTCTAACCGGCGTACATCCACCCCATCCACAGAAATTATTCCGTCAGTGACATCATAAAATCGGGGAATTAAATCGACTAGGGTAGTTTTTCCTGCGCCAGTTCCCCCTACAAGTGCAGTCATTTTCCCCCGTTCAATACTTAAGGTAATATTCTGCAAAACTAGATGTTTGGCATCATAACCAAAATCAACGGACATTAAATCTATGCCTTGTTTTAACCCTGTAAAATTAATTGAACCATTTTGAAAATAAACTTTATTCTCTGTTTGCAGGAGTTTTTGAATATTTGCAATTGAGCCTTGGAGAGTACTAATAAATGCCATAGTCCCATTCACATCTTGCACAATTGGTACTAAGCGAAATAGCACAAAGAAAAATGTGAGTAAGGAGGATACCTGTAAACTTCCAACAACTACATATCTACTAAAAGCGATAATAATCATACTTACAAGTACGGTAGTAGCTACCCCTTCAGCAAATGGCTTAATTAAAGTCCAAATTAAGGCAACTTTCTTAGAAGCACTAACTATATTTTCACTGGCTTGGTAATAACGTTGACGCTCAAAGTCTTGGGTAGAAAATGCATGGACGGTACGAATTCCTTGTAAAAATTCTACAGCCGTAGATGTAAATTGACCATTAGCAATCGATAAACCAAAACTTTTTTCTCTAATTTTGGCATTCAAGGTTTTAAACCCTACACCTAATAGGGAAAATAGAAGTACTGCCATGATTGTCAATTGCCATGAAATAAGTAACATGGATATCAAATAGACAATAATGGTTAATGCTCTGGTTAATAGAAATGATGTCCCACTAAAACCTTGTTTAATTCTCTCTATCTCTGTAGTTAGAGTATTTAAAATTTCACTAGAACGATTTTTATTAAAGTAGCCAATAGGTAAGGATTGTAATTGCTCAAATATTTGTTTACGCAGACGGTCCCCAAGTCTTAATTGAGCTAGTTCTGTATTTAATTGTGCTAAATAATTAAACCCTGCACGGATCCAAGTTGCAAATAAAATCAGAATTGATATTCGATATAAACGATTAATTGCTGGTGCATTAACTCCTAAAATAAAAGTGTCAAACCAATGTATGCCAATGCGAAAAGGTTCTGCATTAGGAGTAGTTAATTTCTGCAAAAAAGGAAGCAATAAACCAATGCTAATTCCTTCAAAAGCAGCAGCAATTATAGAGAATAATATAGCAAAAATAGCAACTTTTTGAAAATATTTAAATTCTTGCAGAATTAAATAGTTATTTTGCCAGATACTTGTGGTCTTCAGTATATTTTTGAAAAAATTTGGCAAAGGTCTATAAATTTTAACATCCATATTTTTTAGTCATAACTTACTCATAAGTAATACATCAATATTATGATAATTCAGATATTTTTATATATTTTTTATATTCTTAGTAAGTAATAATTTGTTTTTCACAAAAAATTACTTACTAAAAATCTCAATTTAGACTGTGCTGGTCATGCTTATGTGAATCCCCTGTTCTACAAAAACTAATTATTTATATATCATGTCTTTGATTGCTAATTTATTGAGATAAGCTGATAATCCCTGGCATTTTATTTAATTGTTTTTGCTGCTCGAATGATAGGCTAGTTATATCTCTTAAATCCCAACATTTAGAGCCGAATAGCATCATATCACCCCGCAGTACATTCAGTAAATGAGGAAATTTATCAACACCATATTTATACATTATTTGCATAAATTTTGTCATATATTTGTGTCTGTTATTGATATGCAAATCTTCCTTTGATGTTATCTGCTGAATATCAGCAGCACATAAGGTAATTACTCTAAAAAGTTTACCCCGTTTTCCCACTCTCCATTCATAGGTAAATAGTGATTGATGACCAGAAAATGTTATCCATATAACTAGTGGGATTAAAAATGGTATGAGTATCAAAAATAAGAAAAACGCTAATAACCAATTAGTTGATAGCTGCAACCATTGTTTGCATAAATCACTGATGTTATATTTTATATTTGCACTAGGAATACGTAAATATATTGGTTTATTTACTTCTTGACAGGCATTAGCCCATAAACTTAATTGTTCTTGACCCAATTGCGAATCTATCCGGACTAAATTTACTGGAGAATGATTTAAACAATCTACTAATAGTTGTTTGCAGCTCAATTGATAAAAATATTGATTTCTGATATTATTCCCTTTAATATATGGCTTGACTAGTAATTGATTTCTACGCCATATAAGTATATAATATAGGGATGAATCATTTTTATTGTCTTGGTCAAAATTACTAATATTCTGGGAATTAGAAAAAGTTGACTTGGGCATATTTGTTAGGATACAATGAAGTAATAATCTGCCAAAATTTAATTAAATGCCATCAGCACTATCAGGCTGATAAATATGATTTAGCCTTTTTAAATTTTGCATTTCTATATCAGTTTTTAATTTTAATTGAAAAGATATGACTATTTACTGAGTATATTTAATAGATAATTGATGGCACATAACAACTTGAGAACTAGGGTTTCTTCTGTCAACAAAAAACCCGGTTCCCCATCTTATTTTTCAATGGCTGGTTGTAATGCTAATTGATTGCGTTGAGCGTAGGGCACATAACTGTAATTAGAATTAGAAGTTCCATTTGCCACCACCCCAATCAAATTTAAACGATTTAACATCGCTGTTGCTTGGGAAAGCTGAGTTTGACTTACCTTACCCATGCTGGCTATCATGACTATGCTTTGACAACATGAGGCAGTTAGTAAAGCATCTACTAATCCCAACACAGGAGATGCATCAACAATTACCAAATCATAGGTTTCTTCAAATTCAGCCATTAATTGCACCATACGAGGTGAACTTAATAAATGAGCTGGGTCCGCAGGAATTGGTCCGGCGGTTAAAATATCAATGTAAGATGAGCCGGAAGATGGAATACTAATTTGATTTGGCGATGTAACTTCTGTGGTTAATAAAGTGGAAAGTCCTTGTTCGTTGGGGAGTTCTAATTGTTTGTGTAAACTGGGGGTACGCAAATCTGCATCAATTAGCAATACTTTTTTGTGTAAGCGAGCTGCACTCATGGCTAATCCCAAAGCCATAGCTGATTTTCCCCTATCTTCAATGGCTGCGGTAATCATCAAAGATTTGAACTGAGAACCAAGACTCATCAGTTCAATGTTTTTATAGATTAAATCTAGGGATTCCCAACGGGATGTAGATTGCAACACTTGAACAGTCTGGGATGCTTTTTCTGAGGATTTATTGCCTGGTAGTTGCACCAAGGAATCTTGAGATTGAGTTAAGGGTAAATTGGGAATTGCACCCAACACCGGCAAAGAAATCTTTTCTTCAATCTCTGCTGTGGTTCGTACAGCATCATCAGACGCATCTCTGACGAAAGCAGCAATACTACCTAACATTAAGCCCACAACTCCCCCTAGTAATAGGTTTTGGCGGAGATTCGGGCCTGTTTTTATCCCCAATAGAGGTTCTTCTACCACCTGCCAATCAAATCCCCCTTTTGACAGTTCTTGTCTGACTTCTTGTTCTGCTTTCAAAAGTTGTTGTAGTCTTTCACGACTTAACTTAACTTGGGGGCTTAAACGACTATACTCAGCAAGAATCGTGGGGAATTGTTTAACTTGTGCCCGTAGGGACTGTTCTTTTTTGACTAAACCCCTATCCCGCGCTCGCAAAGCCAATATATTTGTCTGGACTTCTACAAGTTCCTTGGCAAGGTTGAGATCGATTTCACCCAATTGTCCTTGTTGGAGGATATTTGCATTGGAAGCTGTGTTTGCTACTCCTCCTAAAGTCCTTGATACCTCCTTTTGTAACAATTCTACCTGGCCATTACGCTGTTCTATTAACTTTCTTACCTGGGGGGTATCATTTGTAAAGCGTAATCTTTCTTGAGATAAAGCTAATTCTGTTTTTTGGATTTCGTCCAATAGTGCTTGGTAACGGGAAGATTGACTTAGACGAGAAGAAACTAAGGCATTTTGGGGTGTGCGGTTGAGTTGTTCTTGTAAAGAATTGTAACGAGCGATCGCTTCTTCATATTGAGAGCGGGTAGTGCGTCGTTCCTGTTGAATTTTATTCAGAGTATTTTCGAGAGCCTGGGCTTGGGACTCTGGATTAATTAAATTTTTGCTTCTGCGAAATTTTTGTAAATTAGCTTCAGCAATTCTCACCTCTTTTTTAATCTCTTTTAATTGATCGCGAATAACTTTCAGACCCTTTTTTAATCGTTCTTCTTGCTGTTTTTTATTGTAATCAAGATAAACTTGTCGAACCGATTCTAAGACTTTTTGAGTTTTAATTGGATCTTGATCCGAATATTCCGCTAAGAAAATTTTGGTTGCCACATCATCTTCTTTATCCCTCACTTGAGTTAAGACAAAAGAACGTTGCATTTGCTTTAAGCTCATATCTGGATAATCAGTTTTTAATTGATTAATAGCTTTTTTGATTAATCCAGATGTCCGCATTAAATTTAATTGAGTTACCGTATCGACAACAAAATAAGATTCTGTAAATTCATTTTGTTTCCCAAATCCTTCTTGTTGACCCCTACCTTGATAATTAGATTCCACTAGGATTTGCATAGAGCTTTTATAAGTAGGCTTGGTCAAAATAGTCATGACACCAGCAATACTAATTGCAGCCAAAAATATGCCTACTAACCAAGGTAATCTGCGAATTAAAACTGAAAATAATTGCCCATAACCAGGCTCTTTTTCCACTGCTGTATTCATTTGGGGATTAACATTAGTTGGAAGCATTTTTTATATCTCAAACAATAAAAATAATGATTTGGGTGCAATCGGTTTTAATTCATTTATTATGTCAATAAAATTCATAATTCATAATTGTAATTAGTGGGGGCTTGAACCAATTTAATGCGCGAATTATTAATTAGTAATTATTTGGTCAAAGATAAAAGCATTTATTTCCAGACGCGCAAGTACGAGAAATAACAAGGGATTCTCCCCTCTTCCCCCTGCCCCCTGCTCCGGTGCCCCTTCTCCTCTTCCCCCTGCCCCAGTGCTCCTTGTCCTCTTCATTGACAAGCCGTTGCAATTACTTGCTCAACTTGATGAAAAAATGCCTCTTCAGAAAAATTTGTCACTGCATGATTGCGAATTTGTTGATAATTCCAATTAATTTCTCTACTTTTGAGGAGAGCATTTTGTAAAGAATCAGGAGTTTGTCTTTTAAATAAGACCCCAGTTTTGTCAGGTATTTGAGTATCTAATACTCCCCCTGCTCCATAGGCAATTACTGGCGTACCACTAGCATTTGCTTCCACTGGAACTAAGCCATAATCCTCTAAGGCTGCTACAATTACAGATTTAGCATTAGCAAACAATTGAGTTCTTTTAGCATCAGTAGTATGTCCTAAAAATTCAATATTTTCTAATGCTTTTGACTGGAGTCTTTCTCTTTCTGGACCATTACCAGATATCAATAATTTCCATCCTAACCAATTAAAAGCCTCAATAATTATATCCAGTCGCTTATAACTAATCATTCTGGCTGCGGCTAAATAATATTCATCTTTATTGGCAGAAAAAACAAATCTATTAGTATCAATGGGAAAATTAATTACAATTGCCTGCTTCCCATAAATATTTTGAATACGTTCAGCCACAATGTGAGAATTAGCAATATATATATCTGGCTCTTGGGCATATTTCAAATCTACTGCTCTCATGAGCTGAAAAATTTGTGTAATTAACGGAGCAAAATATTGATAATCTTTATATTCTCGTAAGTAAGTTGCGGTATCCCATAAAAATCTGGTGACATTATGACAAAAACAAATATGGCGTGCCCCTGGTCTTTTTTGTACCGCTTTGGCAAAGCTAGTACTACTACTAATAATTAAATCATAGTCTTGCAAATTTAATGCACGAAATGCTGGAAAATAGAAAGGTACCATTAAGCGGAAATATTTGGCCGCGCCAGGAATTTTTTGTAAAAATGTAGTGTTAACTATACGCTCACCCAAATCAATAGTCTGTTGCGGAGCATACAAAGATGTAAAAATATCTGCTTGTGGGTAGCGTTGACAAAGTAATTCAAATACTCGTTCTGCTCCTCCTTTCTGTGTTAAGTAATCATGGACTAGAGCAATTCTCATTCTTGTTTCCTAAGGCTAAAGTTTATCAAAGGATGAGAGCACACTGGAGTTTAGAAGAGTAACACCAATTCAAATAATGTTTGCGACACATAAATTCTTCGTCAGGGCACGGCATCGGTTAATCTTTCAATATCTAAAATTATCTTACCGGTGCCGTATTCCTACCTATCTGTCCCATTCTTTTTTCAAAATGATCGCCAGATGGGACTTTATTGGTAGCAAACATTTTACGAGGGGCAACAGATCCCCGACTTCTTAAAGAAGTCGGGGATCTAAATACCCGCAACTTGTCAAAAATGTGGTGGAGTACTAGGAATTTTCTCCATAATCTACATCGCACTAACCAGGGTTTTGCTGGGATAGAAATATGCACTTTGTTCTGCACGTAAGCGATCGCACATTCTGCCTGTGGGCAATTCTACATCTTCGTACGTAATTACCCTATCTTGGGGAATATCCCTTTTGAGGCGACATCCTGCGGCTAAACCCATGGGTAGTAGGTTTTGTTGTTGAGCTATGTCGGCGTTTTCACATTGTCCATAGGTCATATAGTAGCCGATGGGGTCGATGGTTTCCCCTGCTTTCAGGTCAATTTTAGCTGTGGTTACCACATCAACCATGGGGGCATCTAAGGGCGCAAGTACATAATCTTGAAATAAGACTGCACGGGCTACAGATATGGGTACTTCAAAATGGCAGAGGTGATAAGGGGTATAAAAACTGTAGAGAGGGCCTTCACCTAATTTATACAAGTTCAAGTAATGACGTTGTTGAGGATCGTCATGGGTGCCAAAGACAAATACCCCTGGACCGGGTTGAGAACCAACTACGTAATCAACGATACCTCCCCATTCCTTGAGTTGGTCCACATCATACATTTTAGTCAACTGATCCACATGACCCTTGAACTCATATCCCAACATTCCCCGTTGAGCAACTTTCATCCCCGTAGCATTGGCAACTATTGCCTGTTCAAAGGAAATTTTGGTACCATCGGCAAAACTAGTCACCATATGGGCTTTTTGACCCCATTTCTGGGCAAATGCAGCTTGGGTAGTGGGGTTACGGTAAGGGTCTTGCAATCCCTTGATATTGCCGCATAGTAAGGGAGTTAAACCAATACTTTTGACAAAGCGATAGAGATTCATTTGTACCCCTGGCTGGTCCCCATCACAGGCTGTGAGGATTACCCCAGCTTTGTCAGCATAAATTTTCAGGATCGGTCCAATAGTACCGTCAAGTTCCGCATTCATCATAATTACATGCTTGCGGTAAGCGATCGCTTCCATCACCACTTGAGC
>JASJCX010000290.1 GCA_030065255.1 Calothrix sp. MO_167.B42
AGTCCTCTTTAGAGGACTTTTGCTATGAGACAGGGACTTTTAGTCCCTGGCGGATTTGATATACACCCAACAAAATTAATGCGATAGAGCACTAGTGGTCTGTCCCATAAAATATGATGGGGTTTATATCACACCCGCCTGGGGTTGAAAACCCCAGTCTAATAGCCAAAGTCGTCTAAAGACGACTGGGAAACACCCATCAAAACTAATGGGACAGACCACTAGATATAAATCAGTTATAGTTTTTTACTAGTTCTATATTTTGTATAATACTCGGTAAAAAATAATTTGACAACATATTCTATTTTGCTGGTATGGAAGTGGGTAGTAGATACTCTTCACAAGCAAAAATTCCAATCAGCCCCATCACATAAAAATAAGCCGCGATCGCTTTTATTGAACGATCGCGGCTTATTGATACCATGAAAGATGGGTACCGCCCACCCTAAAATCAAAACTAAACCGAACTCAGTTGCTTTTCTGCCACAACTCCAGGATTCGCCTCAGCACTATCAGCCTCGGAAGGTGGAACAACCTGCCAGAATTTAGGTAAATATTCTTGCCAATTTTCCAGAATCTCCTTACCCTTAGCCGAACCCGTGCGCTCTACGTGGGCGGTAATTAAATCTTTGAGTTGTTGCTTACCAGCTACAGCATCCACCCTTTGGATAGTAACAATTTCCCGGTTAACTAACTCAGGGAAAGTCCCCTCTTCATCTAAGAAGTAGGCCAATCCCCCAGTCATTCCCGCACCGACGTTACGTCCAACTTTACCGAGAACCACAATCACACCGCCAGTCATGTACTCGCAGCAGTGATCCCCCGCACCTTCAATTACCGCCGTACCTTTGGAATTCCGTACAGCAAACCGTTCCCCAGCTAATCCATTGGCAAATAATACACCGCCAGTGGCTCCATAAAGGCAGGTATTACCTACAATTACGTTTTCTGCAGGTTTATAACTAGCTTCTGCTGGGGGTTTGATGATAATTTCACCACCGTTCATACCCTTACCAACATAGTCGTTGGCTTCCCCTTCTAGTGTCAGATTCATACAAGGAAGGTTGAAGGCTCCAAAGCTTTGTCCCACGCTACCTCGGAAATTGAGGTTAATTTTGCCTGCAAAGCCCGTGTTTCCATACTTAGCAGCAATTACCCCCGCTAATCTGGCTCCAACGGTGCGATCTGTATTGACCACATTAACTGTTTTACTTACAGTTGATTGTCCGCGAATGGCAGCTTGAATCTCAGCATCACTTAGTAATTGGTCATCTATAACTGCACCATTACTATGTACCTCTTCATGGACTAACCAACTGCGGTCTTCTTTAGTATCGGGTAATTTCAGCAAGCAGTCTAAGTTCAAGGACTGGGTTTTGGTTAATTGGGCTTCTGCACGGGGTATGAGTAAATCTGCACGTCCCATAACTTCTGTGAGGGAACGATAACCAAATTTTGCTAACAATGCTCGCACTTCTTCAGCTATAAAGTAGAAGAAGTTAACAACATGTTCGGGAACCCCTGTAAATCTTTGTCGCAGTTGCTCTTTCTGGGTAGCCACGCCCACGGGACAGTCATTGGTATGGCAAATCCGCGCCATAATACAACCTTCTGCAATCATAGCGATGGAACCAAAGCCAAATTCCTCTGCTCCCATTAATGCACCCATGAGTACATCCCAGCCGCTCTTGAGTCCCCCATCTACCCGGAGGGTGACGCGATCGCGCAAACCATTTTCCATCAACACCCGATGCACTTCTGTCAATCCAAATTCCCACGGAGAACCAGCGTGTTTAATAGAACTTAGGGGTGAAGCTCCCGTACCTCCATCATGACCGGAAATTTGGATAATATCGGCGTTAGCTTTAGCCACACCAGCAGCAATTGTACCAATGCCAATTTCTGCGACTAATTTCACCGATACCTGGGCTTTGGGGTTAATTTGATGCAGGTCAAAAATTAACTGCGCCAAATCTTCAATGGAATAAATATCATGGTGGGGTGGTGGAGAAATTAAGGTAACTCCTGGCTTAGAACGCCTTAAACCGGCAATGTAGGGGCTAACTTTTTTCCCTGGCAACTGCCCGCCCTCACCGGGTTTAGCACCTTGGGCGACTTTAATTTCTATTTGCTGTCCACTCATCAAGTACTCTGGTGTGACCCCAAACCGTCCTGATGCGACTTGTTTAATGGCACTACAGGCAGTATCTCCATTCCGTAGTCCTTTGAGGTGGGGTAAGGTTGCAGACTTACCTTCTCCATCCACATCATCCAAGACTTTGTAACGTACCGGATCTTCTCCCCCTTCCCCAGAATTGGATTTACCACCGATGCGATTCATGGCGATCGCTAGGGTTTCATGTGCTTCCCGCGACAATGCTCCTAAGGACATTCCCCCAGTACAGAACCGCTTGGCAATGTCGCTCACAGACTCCACTTCCTCTAGGGGAATGGAGGAGCGATCGCTCTGGAAGTCCAGTAAATCCCGCAGTGCTGTCACTGGTCTGTTCTGCAAATGTTGCTTGTAAACTTCGTAGTGGTCATATTGTTTCCCATCTATGGCCTTATGCAGGGTTTTCGCCATTTCTGGGTTATTCATGTGATATTCACCACTACGGCGATACTGAATGAAGCCCAAGTTTTCCAATTTAGTCAAGCTGAGTTCAGGGAAGGCTTTGCTATGGACAGCCAGTACTTCCTGGGCCAAATCCTTGACACTCAGGCCACCGATGCGGGAAGTTGTACCGCAAAATCCTAATTCTAATAAATCTCCACCAATGCCAATGGCTTCAAAAATCTGGGCGGCTTGATAGCTGGAAAGCAGAGAAATCCCCATCTTAGACAAAATTTTCAATAAACCAGATTCCACAGCTTGCCGGTAATTAGCTATGGCCTTGTCTAAGCTAATGGCAGCAATTTTACCCCGTTGCATAAATTGCTGGGTTTTGGGATCTGCCCACCACACCCGTACAGTATCTAATGCCATATACGGGCAAACTGCCGTTGCACCGTAACCAATTAAACAAGCAAAGTGATGGGTACTCCAGCATTGAGCCGTATTTACCACCAATGATACCTGCATCCGCAAACCTTGGCGAATTAGGTAATGGTGAACTGCACCTACTGCCAGTAAGGGGGGAATATAAGTATATTCTGTACCAATACCTTCTCCTTCTTGGTCAGATAGGATTAAAATTTTCACACCAGCCTGAACAGATTCTGCCGCTTGAACCTGTAATTTTTCCACTGCGACTTTCAACCCTTGGGGACCAGCAGCAATGGGGAATAGGGTGGATAACTTGGCAGTAGCATGACCAGATTTGCTGATGGCTGCTAATTCTGCTTCTGTTAAGACTGGGGAGTCAGACTTAATTCTCCGGGCATATTCTGCTTTGGGTGCTAATAAATTACCCCTTTTTCCAAGCTCTACGTTCAAAGACATCACCAGTTTTTCCCGCAGGGGGTCAATGGCTGGATTTGTTACCTGGGCAAAACGCTGTTTGAAGTAGTCATATAACAGATGAGGCTTATCTGACAATACTGCTAAAGGAATATCATCACCCATACAGAAAGTCGCCTCTTTCCCATCCATCGCCATGGGTTGAATCACCATTTCTACATCTTCTGTGGTGTAGCCAAAGGCGATTTGCTCCCGCAATAAACTTTGTCTGTCTAGGGTTTGAGCAGAATTCTTACCATTGTGATTGCCATTGCCATTACCATTACCATTGCCATTACCATTAACAGCTGACGAACTACCAACTAAATCCTTCAGGTGTTGACGGTGCTGTTGCAACCACTGTCCATAGGGTTGACTCTTGGCGATGCGCTGCTTAATTTCCCAATTCTTCAGTACTTCATGGGATTCTAAATCTACAGCAATCATTTGCCCAGGTCCGAGTCTACCCTTCTCCACAATGTGAGATTCTGGAAAATTAACTACACCCGCTTCGGAGGCGACGACAATATAATCATCTTTGGTAATGTAGTAACGAGCTGGTCTTAAACCGTTTCTATCTAAAGTTGCCCCTACTTTGTTTCCATCACTAAATACCAACAACGCTGGACCATCCCAGGCTTCTTGTAAACCACTGTAATATTCGTAGAAGTCAACAATTTCTGGATATTTTTGTAGCTCTGGTTGATTCTTGTAAGCCTCTGGAACCATAATCATCAGAGCTTCCAAGGGACTACGTCCAGAGCGCACCATCAATTCTAAGGCGTTATCTAGGTTGGCGGAGTCGCTATTGTTGATATTGACAAAAGGTTTTAAATCTTGTAGTCGGTCTTCCCAAATTGGATGATTGAGGGTTGATTCCCGTGCAGTCATCCAGTTAATGTTACCCAAAAGGGTGTTAATTTCCCCATTATGCCCCAATAATCGCATGGGTTGGGCAAGGGGCCATTTAGGCATGGTATTGGTGCTAAAACGGCGATGGTACACCGCAAAGCTAGTTGTATATCCAGGATTTTTTAAATCTCGATAAAAGTCTCCTAAAACAGCCGATCGCACCATGCCTTTATAGACAATGGTACGGCTAGATAGGGAGCAGACATAAAATTCCGCGGCACAGTTGCTTGCTTGCTGGCGTATGGCTTTGACTATATGGCGGCGAGTAATGTACAACTGCCTTTCTAATTCATCACCACTTTGTTCTTCAGAGATCAGAAGTACTTGCTCGATTTGGGGTTGATTTTCTTTCGCCTGTACTCCCAATATACTCGGCTGTACTGGCACTTCTCTCCAACCCAGAACTGTCAATTTTTCTGATTTAGCAACTCTCTCAAATATATCCTTAGCATCCTTGGCCGCCTGGGGATCCCTTGGTAAGAATATCATTCCCACCGCCATGCGATCGCTAGGGGTAATTTGTATGGCTTTTCCTGCTAAATCTTTTTGCAACAACTCCCAAGGGATAGCCGTTAATATACCCGCTCCATCACCAGAATCGCGATCGGCGCTACAACCACCCCGATGCTCTAAACAAGTCAAAGCCATCAAGGCTTTCGTCACAATATCATGGCTAGCCTGATTTTGACGATGAGCTATAAACCCTACTCCACAGGCATCTCTTTCTTCTACTAGCCATTTTTGCCCCTGGTATGTCTGTCTAGAATCATTATCCGAAAACCTCATTTTCTGGGGTTGATTCATTTCTTTGTTATTCATAGGCTATCCCTGACATTTGGAGTTATGTTTGTTGCCACTTATTTGCGAGAATTTTTTCTAAATACAGATACGGAAAAATAATAGAATACCTGAAATTGAGGAAAAAAAAATTCTAACTGCGAGTGTTTGTGACACTCATGTTAAAATTATGCAGCTTTTTTATGTGTTTATTCTGAGTTAAGCAAATCACACTTTGCCCTTAAAACTTGTTATTCCTGAACAAAAATTATTTCTCCAATTTCCCGTGCTCATATTAACTTGCTAGTTTGGGTATAAAAATTTTGTGGGCACGTTCAAAAATTTGCCTACTTGAAGCAAATACCTCACTAAACATTGACTGCTTAAAAAGCCTAAAATTATTCTGATTTACTAACAAAATCAGCGTATTACACTATATACCCATTTGACAATTCCCAAAAAAATTTATTTTTTCTTTGTCAGTTGTTATGACTACCCACCATCACTAGTATTACTAATCACCAGCCATAATTTTGATTAGAAACTATCTTCAGGGGTACATGAAAGTAGCAATTATGTTTCAATTGCCAAGGTTTTAGACGGGTTCAAGCTGACTTTTTGTTTGATTGAAAACTGATAACTGCCATGAACTCGCCTAGATAATGGCTGCTGAATGCAATATAGAGACAACAACCCAAGGTAAATCATATCATATTTTAATCAGAAAAAATTATGTTTTAGTTAATTTTTCAATAAAAAAACTCCACAGACAATAGTAGGGAAAAGGTAATACTACTTTGGATTGTGGATTTTGAAATATGGGCTGGGTAAGCTTTTGGTCTATCCATGGGCAGCAACTATGATTCACATTGGTGTCATGGTAGGGAGTTTAATGGGAACATCTATTGCTGTTTTTGGAACACATACAAGTAACATAACTAATAATTTATGGTAAAAATGCCATACTTTTGTCCTTAGCAATACGGTGGTGTGATGGTTCGCGGCTGCAATTTTTTCCTCAATTTGACTCAAATTTTCATCTCTCCCATCCTGGTTGTTGTCTTGGGTTTGACGACGGCAAATGTTGTCAATGCTCAACAGTCAATCAAGCCATCTGTAAAGTCAGGAATATTTTTATCAGGTGACCAAATATCTCTCAATGGTCGTATTTTACCTGGTGCTTGGCTCCAGCAAAAGAGTAAGGCTGTAGGGGTGAAAACTTACCTGAGCGATGGCATAGTTATGGGAGCCTTGGGAGTAGATTTCCGCAATAGCTTTAGTCCCCAAAGACAACCAATACAGTGGTTTTCTGCTGCAAACAAACCCCAAAGTTTAGCTAGCCTTTTAGCTGGTGGCTATCGCTTCCTTGATATCACAAATTTTGCTAGGACTGCTCGATGGCAAATGCAAACCCAAGGAAATACCCTGTTTATTTCCACACCCACGGCTAAGGTAACAGCCATTAATCAACTACCAAACCCCAGATTTCAAACAATTACCATTGACTTAAACCGTCCCACTCCTTGGCAATTGAGACAGGAATTACCAGTTAAGAGAAAGCCTGCTCAAACCCCATCTTCAGACCCAAATGATATTATCCTCAAACCAACTACACCACCAAATCGAGATTGGACAATTACCTTAGATAGTCTTGCCGATCCTGTGGTGGTTCAACGCTATGCTCCTGTACCAGAGCCACTACCACTACCCAACTTTTTCAAACAATTAACACCAGAATTTCCATCACCACAACCCCCTAAACCAGAGCCACTGGTTAAAGCAGTCAGGGTTGTAAAAAATCAAACATTTGTGACTTTGAGCGTTCCCTTTGGTTTTGCTCCTAGGGTGATTACTGCCGATAATCCCCACAAATTGAAAATTGAAATTCGTCCAGATGCACTAGTCACGAAAAATATCGCTTGGGCGAGGGGGATTCGCTGGCGACAACAGTGGGTAAATTTAGGCACAGAGCGTTTTCCCGTCGTCTCCATAGAATTAGATCCCCGTACCTCCAAATTGCAACTCAGACCCTTTGTTGCCCAATCCCATACTGTGGTGGGTACAGCACCCTTAATCACAAGCGCACGGCAAAATCTAGCCTTAACAGCCATTAACGGTGGATTTTTCAACCGCAACAACCGTTTACCATTGGGAGCAATTCGTCGGGATGGCCAGTGGTTATCTAGTCCGATTCTCAACCGGGGTGCGATCGCATGGAATAATTCTGGGCAATTTTACTTTGGTCGGCTTGCTTTACAGAAAACTTTAATTACTAGTGATAGGCAAAGACTACCTATTTTATATCTCAACAGTGGATTTGTGCAGTCAGGACTTTCTCGCTATACTCCTGCTTGGGGTAAAACCTACACGCCCCTCAGTAATAACGAAACAATTTTAACTGTTCAGAAAAATCAAATTAGGAATCAATTGCCTGGAGGTAATGCTGGACAAACACCTATTCCTATTCCCTCAGATGGTTACTTACTCATTTTACGTGGTAATGCTGCTAGTAATATCAACCAATTACCTATAGGAACTAACGTTCGCATTGATAGTAGCACCACCCCTGGAGAATTTAATCGTTATCCCCATATTCTTGGTGCGGGGCCGTTATTGGTACAGAATAGGGAAATAGTTCTAGATGGTGCAAGTGAAAAATTCAATAGTAGCTTTGTTAAAGGTAAAGCAATTCGCAGTGCTATTTGTACTACCACCACGGGGAAATTAATAATTGCTGCTGTCCATCATCGTGCGGGTGGTGCTGGTCCAACTTTAGCAGAACATGCCCAACTGATGCAGCGTCTGGGGTGCATCAATGCTTTAAATTTGGATGGTGGCAGTTCTACGAGCTTGTATTTGGGAGGACAACTACTAAATCGTTCTCCTAATACTGCGGCTCGCGTCCATAATGGAATTGGTATTTTTCTCCAATCTCGTCCCTAAAAGCATAAGTAATAAGTAATAAGTAATAAGTAATAAGTTTACTATTCATAGGTTTGGGGGTTCAAGAATGTCCGCGTCGTGATTGCCTAGTGGTTCATCGCATAAGTTATGGAGGGAAGCATTCGGGTCCTCTTTAGAGGACTTTTGCTATAAGAGGTGGGACTTGTAGTCCCTGGCGGATTTGATATACACCCAACAAAATTAATGCGATAGAGCACTAGGGCGTGTTTTCAAACTATAACCACAATAAAATTAATGCGATCGTCAACATCGCGGTATAATTTTCTGCAAGCTTTTCGTATCGCGTCGCGATACGGCGAAATTGTTTTATTCGGTTAATAGCACG
>JASJCX010000291.1 GCA_030065255.1 Calothrix sp. MO_167.B42
AGCTATTGGTTTGTGTTTGACTCTAATTCACTTAATTAGTATTCCCATCACCAATACATCTGTAAACCCTGCTCGCAGCACTGGGGTAGCAGTATTTGCAGGTACAGAATTAATTAGTCAACTCTGGTTGTTCTGGGTAGCTCCTATTCTGGGTGCAATTCTTGCAGGTTGGTTATATAACGCCTTTTTTGCAGAACCTCGTCCTGAAAGGGTGACAGCAGAAGATATGCAAAGTGTGCGCTAGTAGGATTGGCAAACCTGGAATAATTAACCTGGAATAATTTAATTAGGAATATTAATTAAGATACCTACAAACAAATATATTTCACCATCAATACTAGAGACATTGCATTGCAATGTCTTTTTTTATTTTCTATATCACTTTACAATGCCATTTGCTAAAACAAAGGGAACTGCATTACATTACAAATCAAGTCTTTATGTTAATAATTAACACAAATTAGGAACTACAAATTTTGCATTAACCATAAAAATTGTTATATTAATTTACATAAGGTAACTGAAATTTAGTAAAAAGTTCATTTTGGAGTTCTAAAGTTATGCAAGATAAAGTGAAAGCTTCTGCTCAATTTGCAAGCGATCGCAATGCTTGGCGCTGGGGCTTTACCCCTCAAGCGGAAATTTGGAATGGCCGCCTAGCGATGCTTGGCTTTTTCACGGCAACTATATTAGAGCTATTGTTCGGTGAGGGTTTCCTGCATTTGTGGAGTGCTTTGTAAGCTCCATAGCACTATGGATGATATTCAGGATTCAGCAATGCCCTAATCTAAATTGGGAGTGCTATGGCAATCCTATTGGCTCAGATCCCCGACTTTTAGAGAAAAGTCGGGGATCTAATATCATGTGCGGATGAATGCTTATAAAACCTCACCCGCCTGCGGCACCCTCGACCTATTAAGGCTCACGTGTACACACAAGTGATGGAATTATTCAAATCTTCACCGAATCGCCCCCTAACCCTCAAAATTGGGGGAAAAAGAATTTTAAGAGTCCCCCAGGTACCCCCAGAATTGGGGGTCACGGGGGCAGGGGTCACGGGGGCAGGGGTCACGGGGGCATTCATAGACTGAAACGAAGACAGGTAAGACTTATGTATACACTGTAGCCTTATTAAGGAGAGGGTAAGAAAGAGTTGGGGTGAATCAAGCAGAAATTATAAGTAATTAAGCTAACTTGATATAACTTTCCAAATCGGTCATTTTTCCATAAAAAAATAAGGCAAAAAAAGATAAATTCTTCTTTTGCCTTATTTTGCTTGATATATTCGCCAATCTGATTAATTTAATCTAGCGAATATACTCTTTTAAAACGCTGTTACGATTGGGGTGACGTAGCTTACGCAGTGCTTTGGCTTCAATTTGACGGATGCGTTCGCGGGTAACATTGAAAATTTGTCCGATTTCTTCCAAAGTTTTCATGCGTCCATCATCCAAGCCATAACGCAGTCTCAATACATCCCGTTCTCGGGGGCTAAGGCTATCAAGAACCTTCTCTAAATCTTCCCTTAACAAATTCTTAGAAACTTGGTCTTCTGGTGTTTCACCATCGGATTCAATAAAATCGCCCAAACGTGAATCTTCTTCTTTACCAATGGGTGTCTCTAAAGAAATAGGTAACTGGGCAGATTTGGCAATAAACCGTAGCTTCTCAATGGTCATTTCCATGCGAGTAGCAATCTCTTCCTCAGTTGGTTTACGACCCATTTCTTGAGAAAGTAACTTAGTGGTTTTCTTAATCCGGGATATAGTTTCGTATAGGTGAACCGGAAGTCGAATAGTACGGGATTGATCTGCAATCGCTCGGGTAATTGCCTGACGAATCCACCATGTAGCATAGGTAGAGAACTTGTAGCCTTTTTCATGATCGAACTTTTCCGCAGCCCGAATTAATCCTAGGCTACCTTCTTGAATCAAGTCTTGGAAAGATAAGCCCCGATTCATGTATTTTTTAGCAATTGATACCACAAGACGCAGGTTGGACTGCACCATTTTATCCTTTGCCCTGCGACCGACATGAAGGCGATAGCGAAATTGTGGCAAAGGTATTTGTACTGCTTCTGCCCATTCGCTATGTTTCGGTTCTCGTGCTAATTGATCGTACAAGCGTTCATACACTCGTTCCATTTCCAATAAATCGGCAATTTTTCTTGCCAATTCAATTTCTTCATCAGCTCGTAATAGACGAATGCGCCCAATTTCTTGCAAATAAAGACGAATAGAATCTTCAGTGTAATGCTTTTTCTTAGCTTGGGAACGACGACGGGATTTGGCGGCTTTCCCAGACTTTGCGTCGTCCTCATCAGACTGAGGTTCTAAAAATTCATCTCCTTCGCCTTCATCACTAATTAGTAAGTCCTCTTCTTCCTCTTCTTCTCCTTCTATTAAGAGTGCTTCTAACTCGACTTCAGGCTGATTTATTGTTAGGTCAGGCTGATATATATTTTCGAGTACGTTGTTAGCCTGGTTCATGCCGCGTTCCTCATGCTCCTTGCAGAATCAATTACTCAAGACTTTTCTTACCACTCTTAAATATATTGGCTAATTTTTTAAGAGGGCGGTTGGTTAATTCCCCCAAGATATTTGTGAGGATTAGTTCTCATTTTATATCTGGGTCTTGCCTCAGGATTGAGGCCGTGCTTGAAGGTAGCTTCTCTAGTTTACGAAAATGCCACAGCTGTCACTTTTACTGACAACCATTGACAAAATAGCCTCAAAGATGACTCCATCTATCCAGAGAATTACTACTCCTTACAAACAAATTTATAACTTTGGGAATATTTTTGTAGTAAAGACTGTTCCGATTGTAGCCTGTTTCACAGAAATTGCGCTCTTTTTATGTATCAACTCCATAAAGTAATTAAGTACTTTTAAGCCTGTTGTACCAAAAAGAGATTACAAACGGTAGTCATTCCCTGACAATTTTCCAAAACTTTGTGGAATTATAACGATATTTTCCATACCTTCAAAATTAGGTGCACTTATTCGTCATCAAATTTACTGTATTAAAAACAACATGGTTTACATTAGATGTAGTAGATTGTAGTCTCATTCTTGATACAGAAAATAACTTTCCATGCACATAATTTTACAATTCCTTCATCCATTGCTCAGTATAAATTTACATTTGGCGGAGGAAGAGAGTTGCTGATGATTAAAATTCGGTTCATTTGTTCTCCACAAAAACCAGGAAATAGTAGTTAAAGATATTTTCTTTCTTGCAGAAAGAATATCCCATCCATTTAATTTTTTGCTTAAACGGTTATAGCCTTGCCCTAAAAACGCTGTAACTTGCTTTTTTGAACAGTTCCACAAGGAATCTGAAGTCTTAATGAGAATCAACCATGAGGCGATTCAATTTAGTTCTAGCGAGAGAGCCTCTATTTACACGTTAGCGCACTGCTGAAAATTCACCCCTATGAAACTTGACAAGTTGTTTTTATTGTATACAAGGATATTTTAATCAATTCAGAAAGAATTTGACACTCAGGAATAACGATATTAGCTCAATTAGGACACGAATGCATAGAATAAATTCAAATTTATACCTTTTGCCAGAATTTGCCAGAATTTGCCGAGGGTCTGTGGAGGTTAAATAAATACCATTTGAGAAATATTACCAGCCTTAAATCTTTGATTTTAGGATTTGCCTAATGGCAATTCATATGTCTGATTTTATCTCATTAGTTTTAATTAATATTGTTTTTAGCATCTATCTGAGGATAGATATTTTGACATTCTCGCACCATAATTTATTCACAGGGGTGATTGGGAAAGGACAAAAAGCCCACTCCAGAAGAATTATCTGACAGTGAAAATTGCCATAAAAGTATTTGTATTACTTATTTAATATCTATTTTTGGTTACAAGTCAGAGCAATAATTTGCCGGATATTTCAGAACGCCAAAGACCGGGTATTTTTTGCCCACAAATTACGGAGCCATTTGCCAAGCAAGCATCTACAAATCTTGACAAACCTTAAAATATGCCAATCAAAATGGTTTTCGGCATCTGAAACTGTCAGGATCGGGTAAGACCATTTTGGATTGTGCAGCAAGTTGAGCTAATCCAGTCTTGGAGTCTCCTTTGGCAGCCATAGGAGCCATTACAGGAATGTAATTCCTAGTTAGGGTGTTCACCACATCACGATTGGAAATTTTGTGGTGAATCCTCCTGAGTTTAATTGTTGATGAACAGGAGTTTTATTCTTGAAGAAGATAAAAGTTGGGATTAATGGATTTGGTCGGATTGGGCGATTGGTATTTCGTGCTGGAATGAACAATCCGAATATAGAATTTGTGGGTATTAATGACCTAGTACCGCCAGAGAACCTAGCTTACTTATTAAAATATGACTCAACCCACGGTACTTACAAAGGTACGGTGGAGGCAAAAGCAGATGGAATGGTTGTTGATGGCACATTTATCCCTTGTTTATCCATACGCAATCCAGCAGAATTACCGTGGGGTAAGTTGGGTGCAGATTATGTCATTGAATCCACGGGACTATTCACTACCTATGATGGAGCGGCGAGTCATCTGCAAGCTGGAGCTAAACGGGTAGTAATTTCTGCCCCCACCAAAGAGCCAGAAAGGGTTAGTACCCTATTAATGGGGGTTAACCACCAATTATTTGATCCAGCAAAAGATGCGATTGTTTCCAATGCTAGCTGTACTACCAACTGTTTAGCTCCTGTAGCTAAGGTGATTAACGATAATTTTGGCTTGGCAGAAGGTTTGATGACTACTGTTCATGCTATGACTGCAACCCAACCCACTGTCGATGGTCCGAGCAAAAAAGATTGGCGGGGAGGACGCGGTGCATCGCAAAATATTATACCTTCCTCTACTGGTGCAGCTAAAGCAGTGGCATTGGTATTGCCAGAATTAAGGGGTAAATTAACTGGTATGGCGTTCCGCGTACCTACTCCCGATGTATCCGTGGTTGATTTAACCTTCAAAACGACCAAAGCTACAAGTTATAAAGAAATCTGTGCGGCAATGAAGGCTGCTGCCACAGGTGAGATGTCAGGTATTTTAGGTTATACAGAAGACCCAGTAGTATCTACGGATTTTCAGGGAGACCAACACTCCAGCATATTCGATGCAGGTGCAGGCATTGAACTCAATTCCCACTTTTTTAAAGTTGTGTCATGGTATGACAACGAATGGGGTTATTCCAATCGCGTCATTGATTTGATGTTGTCTATGGCACAAAAGGAAGGAATATTATAGGTTATGCCTAGGATAATTCCGCAAAAAAGATGATCCAATCTTGCGGGATGGGCATTAAGCCCATCCTTTGTTTTCGTATAAATATTGGCTGTCAGGCAATGGTGGATTTATCAGGATGGTTTGGGGGATGATAATTGTAAATGAAAGCACAACCCACCACTATCGAGCCATCAGGATGTGGGAGGAGGATTCAGCCATGTTTATTGATAACCAGGCATTATTACCTTTAGCACCGTTAACGCGGACAAATTTCCCTCAAGGGTTACTATCTCAAATCGCCGAGAGTATTGCTAGAATTCCAGATAGAAAGACTAGACAAGATATTGCTGCTTATACGGAAATTTTAGCGGGTTTGAAGTTTGATAAGAATCTTATCTGTCAATTGTTAAGGGAGGATATTATGCAGGAATCTGTTATTTATCAGGATATTTTACAAAAGGGACAACAACAAGAAGCTTTTAATTTTTGTTTGTCTTTACTTAATGAACGCTTTGGTGAAGTTGATGGATCGATTATTGAACGAGTCAGGGCTTTAAATAAGGAACAGTTAGAGGCTTTAGGTAGGGCTATGTTGAGGATTTTATCAATCACTGATTTAGTTGCTTTTTTAGAACAGCAGGAAAATAGTTGACAGGTGTGGTTTTTGTTGGGTTCCACTGCGTTGCACCCAACCTAGATATTACTCTTAACTCTTCACTGTTAACTCTTCACTGTTAACTGTTATTACCATTGTTATCTACATCTGGTTGATGTAATTCTTGGCATTTATTTACAGCAGCTTCATAAGCTACTAAATATTGCTTATCGCCCAACATAACATCACCATAATACTCATATGGTGCATCACCGTAGATTGGTAGAGGATCGTCTTCTGGATAGTCTTCCTGGGATTCTTCTACAATTGCTTTGAGCTGTTTCACAGTAAGGCTCTGTGCTGGAAAATACCATAAATTTTCAGTGTTTTTCCGCAAATGTTTGAGGGTTGGATCGACAATGCGGATGATAGATTCTTCAGGTTCTTCGCTGGATGTATCCCTTAACTCAATCCAAGCGTGTTCTATGGGATGATATGGTTTATGGCTAGTGACTAAAAAACCTTGTACATATATAGCTCCTTCCATTGATAATGCAGCCTTGTAGGCATTATCAAAAGGTTTTTTCCTTTTGCTTTTAATGCGATCGCCTATTTCTAGGGAAAGTTCTTCATCCAATATTTTTTTCATTCACAACCAAACCAACACCACAAAACTACAATATCCTACCATTCCAAAATTAGGGGTAGGGTTTCTTTAATTGATATAGCAGTCGCCATCATGGTTAGGACATTTTTGATGTTGACAGTTGACAGTTGACAGTTGAAGGTTGATGGTTGACAGCTGGTAGTTGATAGTTGATGGTTAAACCTCCCACACTCCCCATACTCCCCATACTCCCCACACTCCCCTGCCTCTTCGGTGGCAGTTTTTGAGGAGAACAATATTGTCCTAATTAATATGTCCATTGCTATAGCTGAAATAATACCTATTTGAAAAGTAAACCATCCGTTGGTAAAAATGATTGCGACAGATGAAAATTTTCAAATTTTCACAATTGGTAAATCTAAAATCTAAAATCCAAAATCTAAAATCCAAAATGGTATAACTGCCAATGCCCTAGCTGTGGCAAAATAGGACGGTAAGAAGAGAAATTTAGAGAAAGGTAATTTAGTGAGCCCTACTTCTGTTGCTACCGCTACTGCGCGTCGCGTAGTCTTTCCCTTTACAGCCATTGTGGGTCAGGAAGAAATGAAACTGGCTCTGATTTTAAATGTGATTGACCCCAAAGTTGGCGGTGTGATGATAATGGGCGATCGCGGTACAGGTAAATCCACAACTATTAGAGCATTGGCTGATTTACTTCCAGAAATTCCTGTGGTTGCTAATGATCCGTTTAACAGCCATCCCAGCGATCCTGATTTAATGAGTGATGATGTTAGACAAAAGTTACTCCAAGGTGAGGATATTCCCGCAAGCCAAAAGAAAGTGGAAATGATTGATTTACCTTTGGGTGCTACGGAAGATAGGGTTTGCGGCACTATCGATATTGAAAAAGCTCTTGCTGAAGGTGTCAAGGCCTTTGAACCAGGTCTGTTAGCCAAGGCGAACCGGGGTATCCTATATGTGGATGAGGTTAATCTCCTGGATGACCACTTGGTAGATGTATTACTGGATTCTGCTGCTAGTGGTTGGAATACCGTAGAACGGGAAGGTATTTCTATCCGTCACCCAGCAAGTTTTGTTTTAGTTGGTTCTGGAAACCCAGAGGAAGGAGAATTACGTCCCCAGTTACTAGATAGATTCGGGATGCATTCGGAAATTCATACTGTTCGAGAACCAGTATTGCGAGTGCAAATTGTGGAACAAAGGTCTGAATTTGACCAAAATCCTCCGGAGTTCTTGGCAAAATACCAAGAAGAACAAGAAGATTTACAACAACGCATTGTCAATGCCCAACAGCTTTTACCTTCGGTGAATATTGACTATGACTTGCGGGTGAAAATTTCCGAAGTTTGTTCTGAATTGAATGTAGATGGTTTGCGTGGTGATATTGTCACTAACCGTGCTGCGAAAGCTCTAACTGCTTTTGAACAACGTACTGAAGTCACAGTGGAAGATATTCAACGGGTAATTGTCCTTTGTTTACGTCACAGACTGCGGAAAGACCCCTTGGAATCAATTGATTCTGGGTACAAAGTCGAAAAAGCCTTTGCTCGTGTTTTTGGGGTGGAATTACCAGAAGATACAGCAGAGAATAATGGTATGGCGGTACGTGCAAGTAATAAGTAATGAGTAATGAGTAATAACGCACGGTTCGCCCATTTTAAATTGAGGCGCGAAAAAAGCTGAAGGATTTAATTGAGGTTCTAGCCTGTGATTCAAATGTACTTTCGTGCCGACTTTGTGCGATACTCCCAAGGAGTGGTCTAACTCCTGCGGAGACGCTACGCGAACGACCATCGCATAAAAATAGAGTTTTTAAAGCGGGGCGGTAGTTCAAGATAAGAGTATTTAGGTAAAGTTAATGCTCAATCTTTACAACAGACATTAAGAAGACTTGAAAAAGCTTTTGTAAGTATGTGGGAACAAAATCACGGGTTCCCACGATTTAAAAAAGTTGGACG
>JASJCX010000292.1 GCA_030065255.1 Calothrix sp. MO_167.B42
CCAGATGAATTCGTTAGCCATGTTAAGAGGAGATTTTTTACTTGTTCTCCGGGCAATGCTTCAAGATGTTCTAATATTTGCTGTCTAATATTGCTTGCTGTCATAGGTTTTTAAGTTGATTTTTCAAAGTATATTTGGGTCGATATCTTGTTGTTGCAATCTCGCTAGAAGTTCTTGAATTTGCTGTTGTTGTGTTGCAACTATTTCTTCTGGTGTTTGGTATCTATTACCATTTTCATCATACCAAAACAGCCATTCTCGTGTTCTTCCTTGATAGGTTCCCCGTTCTCGTCCCATACCTAAACCTATTTCTGGCATCCAAATTTTATCACCTGGTTGGAGAATATATTCACCGTTAACTAGAAGTAAGTTGGGTATTAATATTTGTAGCTCGCTATCTACTGGTGTATCATCAGAATCTGGTAGTTCTGCGGAAGATGGTAGGCAGTGTAAGGGATTGTATTGATACATCATGTTATCCCTTGGTAAGAGGGTGTGATTATATTTTAGTATTTACAGCACTTTACAGGTAAATGAAGTACAAGCCCTACATACAAAAGCTCTTGTGGGATGGGCATCCCTGCCCGTCTGAATGTAAGTGAAAAGTCAGATCCCCGACTTTTACACAAAAGTCGGGGATCTGAGCCTCTGCATTTTTATAAATCAAATAAGATTCCTATATAATAGTGCCCTACCGTGATTGAGTTTTCTAGAATAATTTCAATCATCCCAATAAAAACGATAAAACAGATGCTCGTTCTTAAAATCATGATTATTGGTTACATGATGGATATATTTTTCATTAACTAATCGTTGTCCAACCCTCACTGCTTCTGGTTCAGAAACCTTCAAATATTTCATTATCCAATTTACTGCTTCACTACCTATAAAACATCGAGAATATTTTCTGAGGCGATGTTGGCGGTCCATAATTTTCACTCCACCAATATCTCGCATTGCTCTAACCAAAACGGCAAGATTGACACTAGCAACTATATCGTCTTTCTTGGTAATTTTTGTGAGACTTTTATCATGATGCCAGAGGCTAATGCAATTTTGACTCTCTACTAACAGACACAATGATTTTCCTTCTAGAGATAACTTACGCCCTTTATTAATGGCAATTTGTTTATTTTCTTTGGAATAAACTTCTCCTGGATAAAATAGTTTATCTTGATAAGAAGCACCTTGGATAATTTGTGTGTCTTTGCCTTTAGTGACTGAGCAATATTCTATTTCCCTTGAGTTGATAATAAACATTTTTTTGTCAGAATAATTTTTATCAATGATTTATGAATGGGTAAGTCCTAAGTAAATTTCCTTGTTTTTGTTGTTAATAACTTTTGATTAGGAAAGATATAGGAATCCAGTTTGATTGGCAGTAAAACATACCTAGGGTGTGTGAGCAACAGCGTAATGCACACTGTTCTCACACACTGCATAACACCTAATTTTGTGTAAAAATCAAATAATAATCCTACAGCTATATAAAAATTCGGCAAACTTAAATAAAAAAGTTGTGTTGTATATAGCTTGTATAACTTTAAAAATTTGTTTTGCCAATGGTAATTCTGCCGAAAAAGTTGCCTTCTCCGGACAGATATTCTGATAATAAACTAGCCTGGATTACCTTATTCCTTGGCTTCTTTTCGTCCTTGCTTAATCATGGCAATTAATGTGTGATGAGCATCTTCTGCATCTACCAATCTGTGGTCAAAAGGAATACGAACTGGTACAATTTCTCCATTTACTTGTGCCTTTAAATCCATGCCTTCTTCATCAATTGCAAGCATTTCTGCTGATGTTGCATTGGTGATTTTACCAAAAGTTTGAGCATAAATAGCTACCGCATCAGCGTGGTCTTCATTCATGTGCTTGCATATACGTACACTGACTGCTGGTGATAATTTATCAGACACGATGTTTATTTCCACTAACTACAGACAAAGTATCTCATATTGATGAGTCGTGGGAATTTAGATCCCCTCAATTGTGAAGGGTAAAACAATTGTAGTGGGAGCGTCTCGCTCCCAATTTTTTTCATTGTTTCAAGGGATTGTAGCACAGCCATCTTGGCTGTGATATCATGTCCGTTTAAATAACCGTCATTGCGACCGAAGGGAAGCAATCCCAAAGACCTTGTGATTGCGTCGTTTCACTTCGTTCCACTCGCAATGACATACTATGGGTATGCCCCCGGACATGATATGAAATACTCGCAGAGAAAGAGGGGAGAGAATAAAAAAATCACGCCCTATTTGTGTTGGTGTTCCCTTCGTAAATCCCTCAGGACTAGACTGCTCAACTCCAGCGGTCACGGCTAGGGTGGGCCATTTGCTTCGTGGAAGCCAAACCGGAATACCTACCCTAGCCGTAAGACCGCACAGTCAAGAGCAGGCTAGTGATTGCGCGTTTAGACTATACACAAGGATGACGATCCATCATCCAGATTGCAAGGATTATTTACCAACTATTAGGGCGTGATTTTATTGACACTGACGGGCGTGTTGTATCCGTAGTGCCAGAATATGCTCGCATGGTCCCTTATACAGCTTGTTTTGCTGATACCAGTTGCAAGTACACTCTGCACTTATTATACGTTCGTCTAAGTCGATCGTCAATGATGGTGTATAAGTTTTATCTTTGTCTGTGACTGTGCCTTGTAAGGTGAGAACACCATGGCTATTATTCACTGCTGTGACTTGTACGGCGTTGGTTTGGAGGAAGCGATCGCTTTTTTCTTCTCTTTGGTTGGCGAAGCGCAATCTCTCCATTGGTAGGGGTTCTCGGCTGAGTTCTCTAATTCGGTATACTTGTTTGTTGAGGTCATAAATAACTCTCCCTGCTTGTGTATAAGCACTTAAGGCACCGAGTACGGCGGTACGGCTTAATTTTAACCGTTTGGCTAAACTATCGGCGGTTTCTACCCAGTTTTCTCGTAAACCATCAAAGATGATTTTTTGCGTCCATTCGTCTACGTCTGCCCGGGGAGCCATTAAGTCGAAGTTCCCGGAATTGGACCAATCATTTTTTGTCCACCCGGATAAACCAAGGGTAAAGGACATATCCCCTAAGTCGGCGATGTAAAATGAAGGCATACCCGTACCTAGGAGGTGAACGGTAAATTTTTTAGCGATGGGGATGAGGCGTTCGAGGATGTGTAAGCGTCTGCGTCCCCACACGCGGATGGTTTGGGGTTGGGTTCCGGTGTAGGGGGAGCGGGGACAGACTAATTCCATTTCCCAGGGTTCAAGGACTATGCGTACTGGTTCCCCTGGGGTGAGGTGGTAGCGTATACTGCGGGGCCCTTTTTTCTCTTTGTGGCGGCGCAGTAGGAAGCAGAGGTTATGGATGTCCATTGGGTGTAAGTCGAATTGGATTGCGGGTAAGCACATGGCGGAGCTGACTTGGAGAAAGCCTCTTACCCAGCTATCAGGGAGGTCAATTTTTATTTCTTTATATGCTGCTTCGTTGGTGGTTTGCACTTCAAAGCCGGATGGATCGACTTGTAGTAGGGTAGTTTTATAGTTGCGGATTTTTTGGAATTCGTCGTAAAGTGCGGCGGAATAATCTACATTGGTGGTTCCACAGGCGAATTCGTTAATGTGTTTAAATACTTCGTAACTTGCGCCTAATTTTCCATAGGTTGATTCGTCAACGCTGAAGCATTCAAAGAATAGTTCGTCGGGGTTTATTGTGATTACTGGATCGAAGATAAAGTTCATGTCTAAGTTTTTTTGCCAAGCGTATCTTTTGAAGGCTGATTGTGCTTGGTAAAATGGCCGGAGGCGTTGGGATTTTTGATTATTTAGTTGGGTTAGTTCTGCTTGGAGTTGTTGAATTTTATCGGCTACGTCTTGGCGTAGGGCTGTGATTAATTCCCAGTTAATATTATTTTGTTGTTCGCGCCATTGTTTGTAGGCGGTTTTGTCTTTTGATTGGTATCTTAAGTCGGAAATTACTACGTCATGTAAGGCGCTGATGGCTTCGCGGAAGGGGAGGTTTTGTCTGAGTTCGCCGATGAAGTAGGTGGGTGGGCGTTTGGTGTCGGGGGAAAATGACATTTGGGTGTTGTCGCTGGTTTGTGTTACCCCGGTGTTGCCTTTATAAGAGTATGAAAATTCCATTTTTTAGTTGATAGTTGATAGTTGGGAGTTGACAGTTGACAGTTGACAGTTGACAGTTAAGAGTTAGCATTATCAACTTCCGTGTCATCAGTGTCATCTATTTAATCCGTGTTCAGGTGTTAAGAGTTGTCTCACGCAGAGGCGCGGAGGCGCAGAGAAGAAGAGAGGAGAGGAGAATAAAGATGTTATTTTCTGGTTTGGGAGACTGGTTTGATGGTGATGGGGAGGGGGATGTGGGGGTATTTTTTGTGAATTTTGAGCATAATTTGTAGGGCTTTTGATTTGTCTGTGATGGCGATTGTTGCTGATTGTCTTGTCATTATTTGAGCGATGGTTTTGGCTGCGAGTTCGCTTTTTTGAGCTTCTGTTTCTAGGAAGGTGAAAATTCGTTTTTTGGCGGTGCTACCACGATTTACACGGGATAGTATGCCCAGGAATAGTGGTTCTAGTTTTTGGAGTTTTTCTGGGTTGTTTGTGGCGTATTTTTCTAGGTAGTTGGTGACGAATAGTTGCATGTCTGCAGATGGGTGTTCGCTAAATTTCAACAGATATTCTTCTCCGTCTGTTTCTCGAAAGTTGCGGGTGAGTAAGTCTCTTCCCAATGTTCTGGCTTCTTCTCGAACGCTGTCACAAATGGTGATGAGTACTTCTGGGGTGAATTCGGTTTCGGTAAATTCTGTGGTAAATATTTTAAAGGCAAATTCCCGGGAATCTTGCCATTTTGCTGATAAGATTCTCACTGCGGCTACCATGTCTTGGGTGTTGGTGCGTAGTCTGGGGAGAATTTGCAGGAACATTTGTCTGGCGGCTTGTCTGACGGAAAGGATTTCGTGATTTGCTAGTTTGACTATTTCTGGGGTGGTAAATTCTGGCAGCCAATTTTGATGGTTTGCACCGAGGATTAAGCCTCCTATTTCCTGTGCTACGCCGGATTTGGTTTGGAGGAGGTTTAAGGTAGTTTCTTTGTTAATGGATGTCATCCACCCTGGTAAGTCTTCTTTAAGTAAATTTACTAGGTAGTTATGTACTCCTTGATGTTTTTCGGGAATGAGCAATACTTCGATGAATTCTGCTGCTATTTCTTGGGAGAAGGCGGGATGGTTTGTGGCTAAACGATGAATGATTGGTTGAATGGCGTTGCGGATATCTGGATTGGGGTTTACCGCCATGGCTACGATTAAAATACTTTCTTCCCCGATTAATTTTTCGTCTGGTAGTTGTCCAAATAATCTGATACCAATGACTCTTAATGATTCGTGGGGGGATGCAAGGAGGGATTCGATTATTTCTGGTGGTAGTTCTTCTGTGGGGGTTTGATGGTTGAGAAGAATTTGTGCTCCTATGGTTTGAATTTCTAGGGAAGGATGGGTGAGTAAGTCGTTAATTACGTTTAATCCGAGGGTACGTATTTGTGGTGCAAAGCTATGTAGGAGTGTTTCACCAATTTCTTGAACTATTTCTCCATCGGTTTCTCCGGTGATTAGTTGAGCAATGATTCTACCAATTAAAATTTTCGCAATTTTATCTTGAATAATGATGGAGTTGATTAATTTGCGGCTAAATTGACGGGTATCTTGGTGGGGACTGGTAATTAAGTTGGCGATGAAGTAACTATCTGTGAGGAAGTATTCTATTTGGGCTTTTATCCACTGGTAGGCTTGATTGCGTGCTGGTTCTGATGGACAATTAGCTAGGGCAAGGAGTAGTTCTGTGTTTGGTTGTTGGGGATTATATTTTTGCTGCGCGAGTTCAAAGGCAAATTGGGCTGTAATTTCGTAGGGTTTGTTAATTAGTTGGATAATGGTATCTATTTCTATGGATTGACAAAACTGTTGACAAGTTTTAATAATTTTAACTGCGAAGTGGTGGACTGGTTTACATGCGCTGGCTAATAGTAATTTTAGTAATGTTTGGGGGTGCTGCTCCCAAAGTTCGGGAAATGCTTCTTCCCTAATATCGGGTTCTGTCGTCCCTGGTTTATAACCTGACTGACACCGCCAAGCTTGGGAGTTATGGGTTAATTTATAGCGTCCACTATTTTCGTAGAGAATGTGGTTAAATGTTAGGTATCCTGCGTAGCTATCATAAACGGCTTTGATAACACGACCGTAGTCGTTATCGTAGATGAAGAATTCAGAATGCTTGATTGGTTGTGCATCTGTATCTGAATATTGCAGCAAAATTGATGCAGCCATGTTGACATATTCAGGATTATTTTCTTCTCCCAATTGCTTTAAGGTTCGCCACACGCGACGACGGAGATACATGCAAGTTTGACTACTATAAGCTAGTTTGGATGTGGAACTTTTTAATTCTTCCTTGATTTCATCTTTGTTGGTAGGACATAATCTTCCGATTTTTTGGTCATAATAATATCCATAACGGCTGAAATATTCCCCTGTAGGCAGATTCACTTCCCATGCTCGACTGGGAAACATATGCTGTTCTTGCTCTAAGCGATAGGCAAAAATACTAAATACTTCGGCATCATGGCGATATTCGGCCATTTTGAAAATGTGGCGGAGGCGCTGGAAATAATTTGGTTTGAATGGTGCGGTACGTAAAATATGCAGGAGTACGGGACGAGTATACTGATTATCAATTTGGTACATCTGCTCTAAGATGACATAATCTTGAGCTTGGCAATTTTGCAGATATGTTTCTAGTTCGGTTGCAATTGCTGGTGATGAACCTTGATTTATTAAGTTTTGTAATGTGGATGGTAATAATTCTATTATCTTTGCTTGTAAGGCTGTTTTGGCTTTGTCATCGGATAGTTTAAATAGTGCTTCCCAAGCAATACGTTTGACAAATTCTGGTGTTTGAGTATTGTCATAGAGCTTTCTCAAACTGGAAATTGCATCCTCTCCACCACACCAACCCAATGCCCAAGCAATGCAATAATCTGTCAGGGGTTCTCCTGTACCAATTAGTTTGATGAGCAGGGGGGTTGCTTCACTAATCTTCAGTTCTCCCGCACGCCAAATTGCTCTTGAGAGTTTCCAGGTACTTGGTGCATTATCTTCCAAGCGGTGGAGGATTGCTTGTTTGCGTGCTTGTTTATCTAAGGTTGACTTTACCGATTTTTTGGGAGTGGGGGTAGCAGCAATATCTTGATATCCTTTCTTGGTTTTCTCGGCTACTAGTTTGTCAAAAGCCTGTTGTGCTTTAACTAAGGTGACAGCTTTGGTGGTTTTTGTCCCTTCTTTGAGGTTTGCACCACGTTTACCATAACGAAAATTTACTACATAACTACCAGGGGTAATTTCGCATAAATCTACTTCATATACTTTATCGGAGGAACCTTGCTGATAGTGCAGTGTAGTCTTTTTGATTAGTTTCATAACACCAGTCTTACCACTTAGTTCATAACTCTATATTTTGGCTTCTTTTATACAGAGTTGCCAGGTATTGTTTTTGAATACTTAAAATAAGTTGTCTCCATGAGCGCCCAACTCCCCCGAAATTTTTCGCCCTCGTACTAAGTTGCATTCAAAGATAGTACCCTGTCATTGCGACGTTCCGAAGCAATCTCATTAACTCGAACTACTATGATAGAACGCAACTTGGTATCAGTAGTTATAGCAATATATCCGAGATATTACTGATAACAGTTCTAGGTAAAAACTTGTATAACTAATATAGTTTTTACCTAGAACTACTTTTCTGCCTAATACCCATTATCTAATCCTCAAATCTCTATATGAGAATCTATGTCTAACGGTCACCAAGACTATCTAAGGATGGGCTTTCCCCCTCCGGGTAAGCGTCCAGGGAAATCTACAGATTAGTATTAAAATTAAAAGTATTGTCTGACAATAATTTCAGTCTCTTTATGAGGCAATTTAGCATAACAAGTACTGAAGAGCCAATATTATTTTAGTTTCTTTGTTCCTATTAAGTCTAATGTCTACACAAAACGAAAAAAAAACACTCAAGAAGCGAGCCTCACAGCCAAACAAATCAAAAGTCTAATTCGTAATTCTCTTAACTTGTCTTTGATGAGATGTTTTGTTCTCAGTTGTGGCTGGATATTGGTTAATGGCTGCACAACAGGAACCTCGGAGATTATGGCAGAAGGTGTTACGCAACGAACCCTCCGATTGGGTTCTATACTGGCGTTGGAAGGACAGGAAGAAGCTCTAGGAAATAACCTGAAATTAGGGTTGGAAGTCGCTTTAAATGGTCAATTGGTCAAGGGGAAAAAAATTAAGATAATTTTTGAAAACGACTATTATGAACCACCAGTTGCCAGTCAAAAGACAAAAAA
>JASJCX010000293.1 GCA_030065255.1 Calothrix sp. MO_167.B42
CGCTGAAAGCGTTCTCGCAGAGTAGGGAAGCAATCCCAAAGACCTTGTGTTCGCGGAGCGTGCCCGTTAGGGCTTATGCGTCGTTTCACTTCGTTCCACTCGCAATGACATACTATGGGTATGCCCCCGGACATGATATAAAAAGTAAAAAGATAATCCCCATAAATAAATTTAGGGGCTTAGTGACCATTTTTCTTTTTCTTTACTTTTGCCTTTTTACTTTTTACTTTTGCCTTATTCGGTCAAAACTTTTTCAAGTGTGAAATATTACTGTTGCTAAGGGTAAAAACGCCCAGATAAATTTTTGCCAGGATTGTAAACTTAATTGTGGGGTTGTTTCTGGTGCTGAGAGTAGAGCTTCAATGCGTTGTTCCAAGCGATCGCTACCAGAAGTACCCAATGCGGCACAAACAACACCAGTATTGACAGACATATCACTAACTACCATTAGCAAAGACTCTGCCAATAGTAAAGGGTCTACCTGCAAAGCAGCGTGAGCATCAGCTCGTAGTTCCCTTAATGCTAATAACTCTTGCCACAAATTATCAGTATTGGGTAACCAACTAGTACAGTTACGCACCCAACCCAACCAGAAAAACCAAAATGTATCGCGGTAATGGTAATGTCCCCGTTCGTGGGCAATAACCGTCTTTAAATGCTCTGGAGAGAGGTTATTTACCATTCCCTGACTAATAACTAGTTCTGGTTGCCAAAAGCCTATTTGGCCTGCAAACAAGGCTTCTGTGGATAGAAGACGAGTTTTTTCTCCAGCAATAACAACCAGGGGGCATTCTTGTGCTGATTTGACTGATTGCCAGCCTTGCCATGCTAAATGCATACATCTGAGGGCAAAAAATACCAGTAAGCTTAATGAAATTACATACCCGAGCCAACCGGCTTGCCAATAACCCATTTTGCCCTGGGTTCCCATGCAAACAAGGGCGATCGCTGTCATCAAAATTAACAAAGGGGGAAAGAGGAACAAAAATAGCGATCGCCGCCACCGGACAATCCATCTACTTGCTTGGGCTTCGCTCCCCTGGAATCTAATCAAGCAAGCAACGGCAACAGCAGTCAAAATCATCACTAGATGCATTATGTTTATTCCTCCCTGGCTTGTCTAGCGGCTTGAATACGTTTAGCGATCGCTTGTATTTTTTCGCTGGCTGCTTCATCTAGACTATCAGCAAAAGCGGCGACAACATCAGGATTACCCACAGCCAGAAATTGCTGTAATTGTTCGTGGGCCTTAATCATTTCCGACTGCTGTTTTGTGACCAATGGTCGCCAATAAAAAGCACGTCCATTTTTATTACAAGCAAGCCAACCTTTTTCCGTCAGACGACGTAATACCGTGGTAACAGAAGTATATGCCAATTCTCGACTAGGATCGGCAAGAATGCGATCGTGTACATCTTTAACTGTAACTTCGCTCAATTGCCAAACTATCTGCAATATTTCTGCTTCCAAAGGGCCCAATGATAGTTGTTTAGGACGGTATTCTGGTAAAGGTGCCATAGTTATCCGGGAAAGGTTGTGAACGCAGCAGCGCCTGGTCATATCTTAAAATAGACAAGGAGTAGATGCAATTGGACTAAATAACTCAAGTGACATCAAGTCTGTAAAATGTGATCTCAGTCATCAATATTTAGATCGGGTTGAACCAGCGCGTGAAGTTATTCGTTTACCATACTCCGGAATTAACCCCTACCGATCGCCTTCCTGAATGTGCGATCGTAGTTGATGTGCTGCGAGCAACTACTACCATGGCTAAGGTTTTAGCCTCTGGGGGAGAAGCAGTACAGGTTTTCAGTGATTTAGACTTGCTTACACAAACTAGTGAATCTTGGCCAGCCCAAAAACGTCTCCGTGCTGGAGAACGTGGAGGTGCGAAGGTTCCAGGTTTTAATTTAGGCAATTCGCCCCTTGATTGTATTCCTGAAAAAGTTCAAGGCAAGCGTTTATTTATTAGTACTACCAACGGTACTCGCGCTTTGCAACGAGTGGAAAAGGCCAAAGTTTTAATTACGGCTGCATTGGTTAATCGTAGTGCAGTGGTTAAATACCTGTTGCAAAATCAACCAGAAATAGTTTGGATTGTTGGTTCTGGGTGGGAAGGTACTTTTTCTTTAGAGGACACTGTTTGTGCTGGTGCCATTGCCCATAGTATTTTGCAACAAACTAACTTATCTGCCAATGACATTGCGGGTAACGATGAATTAATTAGTGCGATCGCTCTTTATTCCCAGTGGGAAGATGATCTACTCGGACTATTTCACCATGCAAGTCATGGTAAACGTCTATTGGGTTTAGATGGTCATGAAGATCTCAAGTATTGTTCGCAGACTGATATTTTAGATATCTTGCCCATGCAACAAGAACCTGGTATCCTAAAAAGCCATAATTAAAAGAATTTAGAATTTAGAATGAGCGAATTACGTTTTGCAACGGGGATTTTACCCCGACGCAAAACGCACTGCTGATAGAAGCAGGGGAATTCAACCCCCAAGGTTGGTTAAAAAACTTTGTTTGTTTTTGTCACAATGGTTGGTTAACTTAAATTGACTGATAATTTAAGTCTTTCTGCACAATACTATTTTTATGGCATTTTTCTAGTCAATATTGCCATGTTAATTAATGCCTCTTTCCTCCTCCAAGTGTGAAAGAGGTAATTTTTTATTCCAGTAAAATATCAAATAATTCCTTACCATAAGTGATTTTTCTGAGATATTGGGACTGCAAATATAAAGTGAAGATAAAATTTCACTGAACAGTAACAGTTAATACTTTTCGTGTTTATTCGTAAGTGATAACGTTAAGGACTTTATAGCTAATTTATTTCCAGTTTGTCCGATCTGGGGAGAAAGAAAAGTTCAGCAAATATACGATGTGTTCTCAATGGCATTTGATTTTATTCTAGGTATTTAGAGAAGAGAAAATGCAAATATAATGACTGGTAACTACAATTTTCCTAATCTCATTTGTGAGAAAATCAAAAAATTAAAAAATCTTACTTACGACAAATAGTTTGTCTACTGGATATTTATTACTAAACCTTAACTGCAGCAAAATCATATGAGCTTTTTTCCTAACGAAGATTGTTGTTGACTCAATAATTATTTAGAGGATGTTTGTCAAGTCAAAATCTTTACACAAGAACCTTTCTAGTAAACCTCTTGACTACTAGGAGACAGGCTGGGCAACCCCCATTATCTGTAGGGAAGGGTTTGGGGATTAGGTTTCAACAGATTTTAATTTTAAACATAATACTTTTGCTCTCATCTTCTTAGGAAAATCAAGATTTAATTGCACAATTTATTCAAGCAGTATTCTCAGATTAAAACCCATATAAATTAATATTTTTTTGAGGAATATTTCATGTCAGGAGATAATGATAGGGAAAAAATAATCCATCTGTTGCTGATAAAAGATATTCACGGACAGAGAGTTATTACTCTTCAAGAAGCGACCTATTCTCTTGGGCGGGATTCAAGAAACTCTATTGCTCTACGTTCCCGCTCAGTTTCTCGCCAACACGCTATTTTGTTACGGGTAACTGTTCCAGAAAGCGAACAATATGGTTTTCGAGTAGTTGATGGCAATTTCAATGGTAAACGTAGTACCAATGGCTTATTAATTAATGGTGATAAATGTTTATCTCATGACCTCAAGCACGGAGATATTATTGAATTTGGTTCTAACCAAGCTAAAGCTATTTATTACGCAATTTTTGGTTTAGCACAGCAAGATATTCCTGAATCGTTGACTGTAGAACAATTATCAGACTTATTATCAGAGCAAGCAAGTTCGGTTAATCCTTTTGATACCTTAGTTTTTAATAATGAAGATACTAGCACCCAAGAGGCTAGTGATGCAGCTTTAGCTCGTTTAGCTTCTTTCCCAGAACTAATTCCCAATCCAATTATTGAAATGAATCTAGAAGGAGTAGTTACCTATCTCAATCCAGCTGCTACTCTGAAATTTCCTAATTTGAGAAAACAAGGACATTACCACCCCATATTAACAGGACTCTCCTCTGCGGTACAAAATGGCAAGGGCAGTTCTTTTATCCGAGAAGTGGAGGTGGAACAAGAATTTTTTGAACAGTCCGTTCACTATATTCCTGAGAGTGATTTAATTAGAACTTTTATTACTAGTGACATTACGGATAAAAAACGAGCTGAAGCAGAAATACGCCAACGGGATCGGCTTTTAAAAGCAGTTGCTGATGCTGCTAATTATTTGTTAGCAGAAATGAATTACGATACAGCTATCAATCAAGCCCTAGCCATACTTGGGGAAGCAGCAAATGCAGATCGGGTATATCTGTTTGAGAACCATTCCCACCCAGTAACGGGAGATATGGCCGTTAGTTTGAGGTTTGAATGGACAAGTTTGCCTGAAATGACAGTTTCCCGTACCCATTGGCAGAATCAAACCTACGATCTTTGCGGGCTATCTCGCTGGTACTCCGTACTTTCGGGGGGTAATTCTATTAGCGGTATAACAACGGAATTTGCTCCTGGGGAACAAGAATTTTTGATTAAAGATGATGTCCAGTCCCTGATAATAGTACCTTTGCATTTAGAAAATCAATTCTGGGGTTATTTGGGTTTAGCAGATTGTGTCAAACAACGGCAATGGACTAAGCAGGAAGAATCAGCTTTAGTGACAATGGCTGCTAATATTAGTAATGTTTGGCAACGCCAGAAGGTGGAGGAAATTATTCGCCATCAGGCCCTCCATGATATACTCACAGGGCTGCCCAATCGCTCCCTATTTAATCGACAGCTGGCTCAATCTCTTCCCAATGCATCTCGAAATCAAGAAAGTCTAGCTGTGATGTTCCTTGATTTAGACAGATTTAAGATTATCAACGATACTTTAGGACATACATTGGGAGACAAATTACTACAAGATGTTGCCCATAGATTGAAGGAATCTCTCAGGGCTGGGGATATTGTTGCCCGTTGGGGTGGTGATGAGTTTACAATCCTATTACCTCGAATCAAATATCTAGATGAGGTGACACAGGCTGCTGCCAGAATCCTAGAATCCTTAGAAAAGGTGTTTCATATTGACGGAAATGAGCTGTTTATCAGTGCCAGTTTAGGTATTGCTCTATTAGATGAGTATAGCCCAGATGATGAAACTCTGATTCAACATGCAGATGCGGCTTTATATTATGCCAAGGAACAGGGAAGAAATAACTATCAGTTCTACACCACTTCCTTAAGTAGTAAGAACCCAGAATTACTCAATTTAGAAAAAAGTTTACGTCATGCTTTAGAACATGATGAATTAGTGGTGTATTACCAGCCTCGAATTGACATCTCCACAAGTCAAATTACTGGCATGGAAGCACTGTTGCGTTGGCAACATCCGGATATGGGATTAGTATCTCCCAGTACTTTTATCCCCATTGCAGAGGAAAATGGATTAATTATACCCATTGGCGAATGGGTGTTACGGGCAGCTTGTAAACAGACTAAAATGTGGCAAGATGCTGGATTACCCCCCCTAACTATGGCTGTAAATCTGGCTCTCAAGCAGTTTCGTCAACCCAATTTGGTAGAAGTTGTGGCTAATATTTTGCAGGAGACTGGTTTAGAACCGCAATATTTGGAACTGGAAATTACGGAAACAACCGCTATAGAGGATCTATCTTTTACTAAAACTAAGTTGCAAGAATTGCAGAAAATGGGTATTCACCTTTCCATTGATGATTTTGGTACTGGTTATTCTTCCCTATCCCGTTTACAAATGCTACCACTCCACAATCTGAAAATAGATCGTTCTTTTATTAAAGAGTTAACAACTGATGCCAAAATGCTTCATATTGTCAAAGCAATTGTTACCCTAGGACAAAATTTGGGTTTGAAGCTTACGGCTGAAGGAGTGGAGAAGGAAGAAGAACTGGAGTTTTTGAAATCGATTAAATGTGAAAATGTCCAAGGTTTTCTATTTTATCGACCCCTTTCTTCCCAGCAAGCAACGGATGTACTGTATAGCAATGGTTCCGTATTTTAGTTGACGGTTGACAGTTGACAGTTGACAGTTCGGAGTTAAGAGTTAAGAGTTGATAGTTGATGGTTGATGGTTGATGGTTAAACCTCCTACTGGAGCGAGAAGCCCTTCCGGGTTGCGTCACTTGACGGCAGTTGCTTTATGCCGGGGCTCGCGTAGCGTATCCGTAGGATTCACCCCTTCGGGTTGCGCCACTTGCTTTATGCCGGGGAACCCGTCCACCGCAGTGGCTTACCGTCCACCGCAGTGGCTTACCGTCCACCGCTGCGGGCTTACCGCTACCGCGTCTACACTCCCTCACTCCCTCACTCCTCCCCCTGCCCCCTGCCTCTTTCTAAGGAAGTACCTAACCAACTAGCAAAGTTCTGTTTCTGGGTTATAGATGGGTTTTCTATGGGTAATACCTGGTATTGTTGGGGTCGTGGCTGCTCCAAAGTCACGGGTACAGAGTACAATTGGTCATGGTGGAAAAATGTTAATTGAATGGTATCTTGGGGTTGGTAGTCTTGGAGACGAGAGCTAAGTTGACCAGAACCAATTCGTAAGCCATCAATTGCCAATAGTTCATCTCCTGCATCAATCCCTGCTAACTGGGCTGGGGAACCCATTTCGACAAATTTAATTAATTCCCGCCCATTGTCACTACTTACCTTAATACCTAAAAAGGGTGCTTCTTCTTTATCTGCAACTAGCTGCAAACCAAAGGGCTGTAAATATTCATTAAAAGGTAACTCTTGGGTTCCTTCAATATATTGTTGGTAAAAATCAGTTAAATCTTTACCTGCAACCGATTCAATGATTTCCTTGAGCTGTTGGGAAGTATAACCAACTTCGTGTTTACCAAATTGCTGCCACATCTGGAGCATCACATCATCTAGAGAGCGTTGATTCTGGTGCACAGAACGAATTAATAAATCTAGTAACAGTGATATCATTTCCCCTTTTAAATAGTAGGAAATTTGGGAATTAGGACTGTGGGCATGGGGACGATACAATTTAATCCATGCATCAAAACTAGATTCTGTCAAGGGCTGTACTTTTCTGCCTGGTGTAGTCAGGAATCTAGTAATTTCCTTACTCCAATGCTGCAAAAATGACTGGGTATCATAAATCCCGGCTCTTAAAGGAATTAGCAAGTCATAATAGCTGGTTGTACCCTCGCAAAACCACAAACAGGGAGTATAGTTTTCTTGGTCATAATCAAATACTGACAATTCCTGGGGACGAATGCGTTTGACATTCCACAGGTGGAAAAATTCATGGGCTACCAACTGCATGAAGCGTTCGTACTTGGAGCGATCGCGGAACCCAAATCGCTGGTATATTAAGGAACAACTGTTTTTATGCTCTAAACCACCATAGGCTTGGGAAAATAAATGTAGAAGAAACAGGTATCTATCATAGGGCAAACCTGCAAACATTTTTGCCTCTACTTGGATAATTTTGCTGATGTCAGCAATCATCTGCTCCACCTGAAAATTACCCTCCCCCCAAATTGCCAATTCATGGGGCTTACCCATCACCTGAAAATGATGTAGTTGGTGAGTGCCAATTTCAAAGGGACTATCAACCAGGGTATCAAAATCTGCTGCGAGGAAGGTATGATTTTGGTCTGTGATTTTTGGTAAAGCCGTTGCAATCTGCCATTGGTCATTAGGTGGAATAATAGTCACCTGAATTGGTTGCTGTTCCTCACCCATGACTCTCAAGAATAAAGCTGCACCGTTGAAATAACCATGGGAACTATCTAAGTGATTTGTCCGTACAGATAACTCATTGGCAAAAATATTATACTTGACAGTGACTTGGGAAATATCCCCTGTCTCCACCTGCCAGTGATTTTTACTAATTTTACGCCAAGGTAAAGACTGATTGGCCACAACAACAGTAAAATCCTGTAAGTGTTGAGCATATTCCCGAACTAGGTAAGAACCAGGTGTCCACACGGGTAATTTTAAATCTAGAGTTGGTGATGGGACGGGGGATATATGCAACGTCACCTCAAACAGGTGGGTTGCTGGTTGGGGCATGGCTACCTGATAATTAATCTGGATAGAGGATTTTTTCACAAGGCTATCGAAAGATGATACTGTTGCTTTGGTCATAGAATTTTAGATTTTGGGCTTTGAAAAACAGATAATCCGTTATCCGTTGTCTATTTTAGGTTTTGCAAAAATTTGAGCCAGTCCGGTTTTGGCATCTCCCCTCACATTGATATTCCCAATATATCTTGCATAGCACTGTACACCATTGTTTGGTTGTGGCGGTACAGTGTGTTCAATACTGTTCGGTTATGGAATTTTAGATTTTAGAACAGGACTTACGCAATTGTCACAATCGGTGGTTGGTGCGTGACGTTATAAGTCTTATTACTACGTTCAAATATGTTCGCATCTCACGCACCCTACACCAAAAAATATGCCAGTTGCGTAA
>JASJCX010000294.1 GCA_030065255.1 Calothrix sp. MO_167.B42
AACTACGAGCCTCTCTCCACCCGTTTGTGTAAAATGCACAATTCCCAACTACTTTAAATTTGAGTACGGGAGCAATATGTAAGGTTGTCCATCATATTCTCTTTGAACTTGTATAAAACAGTGGTTGGATTCTTGATGGTGCTTACATACCAAATTATACCAAGAAAATATAAGTTAGTGCTTTTTGTGTTAACACCCACTAACTTATACATGTCGATGTTTGTTGATATTTGTCTACATTTTCAGAAACTTATAGCTATACTCGTTTAAAAAAATACCAGGACAATTACAAAACTAGAAACCCAGATTTAACTTAGTTTTTTAAATTTTGAATTAGTGTAACGACTGAATTGTTGACTGCTCTCCTGCCGTGCATGCGAGGGGGGATTATCAAAAGATGCGTTAGGGACGGGTTAAAACCGCGTCGCCCTCGCTTCTTCCTAGTTGTCACCCAGATATAAACCGGGGTGGGGTGAGTCAAAGTACCCCTACACAACTTTGCTGGTATCTAGTCCAAATGTTGTGCTTACTTTGCTCTTTCACCCTCTGGTTACATTCTGGTAATTAGCTGGTCGCATTGCTAGAATCCAAGTTTTGGCTGGGAGCCATAGATGCTTCACGACGGTTTATCCTTGGTTTTGGCTTGGGAGAAGACGATCTTCTATCTCCATCAGAGGAACGTTTGCGATCGCCAGATTGACGACGATTGCGTAATTGGGGCTTACTCATTTTTTCTTCCGGAATTTCATCGGCTTGTAACCAAGCTGGACGAGTTTGATCGTAAGCCATTTGTAAAGCTGCGGCAGCGATCGCATGGGCATCATATTGTTCGCTCAGTTCGCTAACAATGGGTAAAAAGGATGCCAATCTTTCCCCAGTCAGGGTGTCCCGGACTTGAGTTTGCAATTTTTCTAGTTGTCGTGCCTCGATTAAAGCTCTGCTAGGAATGGACAAGACTTGCCAACTTTGACGCACATGACGCTCAAAGGACTGCTGTTTGCGCCGTTCAAAAGGTTGTACTAAAGAAATAGCGGTACCTTCATTCCCAGCCCTACCAGTCCGCCCAATCCGGTGTACATAGGTTTCCGGGCTATCGGGTAGGTCAAAATTAATCACATGGGATAGTTCGCTCACATCTAATCCCCGTGCGGCTATATCTGTAGCTACCACCCAACGTACTTGGCGATTACGGAATCTCTTTAACAGTCTTTCCCTGGCTTGCTGGGATAAGTCACCGTGGTATTCATCCACACTATGTCCAGCAATTTGTAATTGATTGGTGAGTTCGGCTGCTGTACGGCGAGTCCGGACAAAGATAATCGCGGTTTCTGGATCTTCCATTTCCAGAATTGGTTGCAATGCTCTGGCTTTTGTCCAGTGACGAGGAATGAGGTATGCTAGCTGATTAATTTTGTTCGGTGCAGCTTTGGGTTGTTGTACGGTAACAGTAACTGGTGATTTCAAGAAGTTGTTCACCAATTGCCGAATTGAAGGGGGCATGGTTGCCGAGAATAGAGCTGTCTGTCTTTCTTCAGGGGCTTTAGACAGAATTTTCTCCACATCGTCAATGAAGCCCATACTTAACATTTCATCGGCTTCATCTAAAACAAACCACTTTACAGCATCCAGTTTCAAATAACCCCTATCTAGCAAGTCAATTACCCTTCCTGGTGTGCCCACAACTATATGCACCCCCCGCTTGAGTTGCATAATTTGGCGGTCAATTGATTGACCACCGTAAGTTGCTAAAACCCGGATTCCTTGTTTACCAATAAAGGTGGATATAGCACTGTGGACTTGCATTGCTAATTCCCGAGTCGGAGCCAAAATCAAGGATTGTACAGCTTTATGTCTTACATCTAACTGTTCTAAAATCGGCAGGGAAAATGCTGCGGTTTTACCAGTACCTGTTTGTGATTGCCCAACTACATCACGTCCATTGAGTAAGTGGGGAATTGCTTGCTGTTGGATATTAGTTGGCTCAGTAAAGCCTAATTTTTCTAGTTGTTGAGTGCGTTCTGGGGAAAGGCCTAATTCTTGAAACGAAACAGTCATTAAGTCTCCTAATGTATTGGTTTAACTTTTGATTTGGGTTTGATTAGCTGTTATTAATGGTGGTGAAATAGTTAACAACCAACAATTTAATTCTGGACTACCTGACCATAGAGGTCATAGGTATCCGCATTGTCGATCAATACTGGCACGATGGTTCCCAATCTGACTTCACCTTGGACATATACTTGTCCGTCAACTTCTGGGGCAAATCTGCCGGAACGACCTATTAACTCTCCTGTGTGGGGATTTTCTTGTTCTATGAGTACATCCACCACTTTGCCTACTTCTTGGAGATTTTTTCGCAGGGAAATCGGCTGTTGTACTGTCATTAAAGTATCTCGCCGTTTATCCATTACTTCTTGAGGTATTTGGTCAGGCAAATTGTAGGCTGCTGTACCTACCTCTGGGGAAAAAGTAAATACACCAACATGATCGAATTGGTGATGCTGGACAAATTGCAGTAAATGCTGAAAATGTTCCTCTGTTTCTCCCGGAAAGCCAACAATAAAGGTTGTTCGTAAAACGGCTTCTGGTAATGCTGCCTTAATCTGCTCAATCACTGAGCTATTAACTCGCCCTTGCCAGGGACGATTCATTGCCCGCAGCACTTCCGGGTGGGAATGTTGTAAGGGCAAATCTAAATAGGGAAGAACGTTGGGAGTTTCTTTGATGGCAGTCAGTACATCTGCTGTTAACCCTGTAGGATAAGCATAATGTATCCGAATCCAAGGTACATTCACTTTACCTAATGCCCGTAGCAACTCTGCTAACTTGGGTTTGCCGTAAATGTCTAAGCCATAATTAGTGGTAATCTGGGAAATTAAGACAATTTCCTCTACCCCTTGGGCAGCTAATTGTTCTGCCTCGGCAACAATGGATTCAATTGTCCGGGATCGCTGCTTTCCCCGTAAATGGGGGATAATACAAAAGGCACAGCTATAGTCACACCCTTCTGCTACCCTCAGATAAGCCACCCCTTCAGTTGTGGTTCTATAGCGAGGAATATTTTCATCAGCTATATAGGTTGGTACATCGCTTATCTGTTTAACCCTTTCTCCTTTTTCTGCTCGTTCGATAACATTGACTATTTTCTGATAATCGCCAGTACCAACTACAGCCACTGCTTCAGGTAACTCGTCTAATAGTTGCTCCTGAAAGTGTTGTGCCATGCAACCAGTAATCACAATTTTTTTTTCTGCTTCCGCCAGTTCTACTAAAGTCCTGACAGATTCTTCCCTAGCTGCTTCAATAAAGCTACAAGTATTAACAATTACATAATCTGCTAAATTTTCATTACTATCTACGCCGTAACCTGCCTCTACCAGCAGACCTAGCATATGTTCTGTATCAATGCGATTTTTTTCACAACCCAGGTGAGAAATGGCTATTTTTGGCTTTTCACCCATATCTAAAGAAATAATTTTCCGCTTTTCCTCATTATTATAAGTTTCAGCTATCGCTGATATTTCGATGAACTTCGGTGTTACTCCAGACCTACTAACTTAAATATTCTCCTCCATCATCTACACTCCTTGGGAGTGAAGACCCTATTCAATATAGGGGTCATGTTATGATATTTTTAATAATATCCTTGTCAGAGGAAAATCAAGGTGTCTTCGGGTAAATCAGGCACTTATATTTTTGCAATTCCGCGCTTTGGCATTTTATATTACCGCAGCGTCCGCGTTTTTAATCTACCCTGTGGTCAGCAGCCCTTAGTTATACACTCATGAAAACACTAGCCAAAAAACCTAAGTAGAACAGTTAGCTACTGACGGTTTTTCGGTTGCTTACTTAAGTGCCAGTGGCTTTTGTAGAGAAGTTGTAACCCTCAGGAAAAACGCGCTCGCGCAACGCCTGAAAGGCGGTAATAAAACCTTTTCGCTTTGACTTGACCCGGGACTAAATCTCAGGTTAAGGCAAGTTCCTCACTTAAAAGTACTGGGTTTAGGAACAGACTTCCTTAACATTACTTTGTGCGAGTAGCAAACTCCTCTTAGTAGCTAGATTTTATCTTAACATATCTTATGAGAGCTTTGAAGTTAAATTCCATCCTAAGGGGGAGGTAATCAAGGGACTAATACAAAACTTGTTTAACCCAAAGAAAAACACAATAGTACAAGAAACGGACATTAGAAATGCTCAAAAGGTTCCAGGATAAAGATGAGAGCCTCAATAGCAGTGTTAACTAATCCGAATTCCTGATACAAATTGAAAGTCATGGATTCTTCCCTCATAGCTAAAAGACGTGGACTTATATCAAGTATTTAAAACCAGAACACCAATTATTGGAGTGGTCCACTTACTACCACTTCCCACCTCACCTCGTTGGGGAGGTAATCTCAAAGCAGTTATCGATCGCGCCGAGCAAGAAGCTACAGCCTTAGCCAGTGGAGGGGTAGATGGAATTATTGTCGAAAATTTTTTTGACGCACCATTTACTAAAAATCAAGTAGATCCAGCGGTGGTTAGTGCCATGACTGTGGTGATTCAACGGATACAAAACTTAATTACAATCCCTATTGGTCTGAATGTTTTGCGGAACGATGGTCAAAGTGCTTTAGCGATCGCGAGTTGTGTTCAGGCACAATTTATCCGTGTGAATGTGTTTAACGGTGTTATGGCAACGGATCAGGGATTAATTGAAGGAGAAGCACATCAATTACTCCGGTATCGCCGGGAATTAGGTAGTGATGTCAAAATTTTGGCTGATGTTTTAGTCAAGCACGCCAGGCCATTAGGTGCAATTAATTTGACTAATGCAGTGCAAGATACCATTGAACGTGGTCTGGCAGATGGGGTAATTTTATCTGGTTGGGCCACAGGTAATCCTCCCAGTCAGGAAGATTTGGAATTAGCTTCCAGTGCAGCCAAAGGCACACCAGTATTTATTGGTAGTGGAGCGAGTTGGGAAAATATTGCTAAACTGATGCAAGCGGCAGATGGTGTAATTGTTTCTAGCTCCTTGAAACGTCACGGTCGCCGAGAACTACCCATCGATCCCAATCGTGTTAATCAATTTGTAGAAGCAGCACGGCAAAGTTGGAATTCCCAAGGGGATAGTAAATCTATTTCTCCAATGAAGCTACATTCTTAACTACGGAATGGTAAATGGGTAATGGGTAGTAGGTACTAGGTGATGGTTACTGGAAGTGGAGCATTATCAATATTTTTCTACCCAATTAACCAATTGCCAATTGCTAATTACTAAAATATTTAATTACCTTTTTTCCATAGCACTTTTATGACTCGCCGTCGTTCTACTCCTTGGATTCACAAATGGTCACGGTTTATTATCGCCGGGATCGCCACCTGTGGTGCATTAACAACAGCCTACCTCACTTTTGAAAAATTAACCGGAGGTCAGGCCGCTTGTGTTGTTGATGCTGGTGGTAAAGGCTGTAATGATGTACTTTCTAGCCCTTGGGCAACGGTGTTTGGCCAGCCACTAGCTTTGTTTGGTTTATTGGCATATGTGGGTATGGCAACACTGGCCTTGGCACCCCTGGCATTTAAGCCGGAAAAGAATAAGCAACAGTATCAAAAAATCCAAGATTCAACTTGGTTACTGCTATTATCAGGTGCGATCGCCATGACTGTGTTTAGTGGATACTTGATGTATCTGCTAGCATTCAAAATCCAAGCCCTTTGCCCCTATTGTCTTGCTTCGGCTACATTTTCCCTGAGTATGTTAGTACTCACCATCATTGGTCGTACTTGGGAAGATATTGGACAAATTTTCTTTACTGCCATTGTAGTAGGGATGATAACCCTAATTGGTACCCTAGGGGTGTATAACAATGTCAATAACCCCAATGCTGGACAACCTAGTACTCCTGTACCCACAGGACAACCCACCCAGGGGATAGGTTGGAAAATTGCTACTACTTCTGGGGAATCAGAAATAGAGTTGGCTCGCCATCTGAAAAAAATTGGAGCCAAAAAATATGCTGCTTGGACATGTCCCCATTGCCACGAACAAAAGCAATTATTTGGCAAAGAGGCTGTAGAGGAGCTAGATATCATTGAATGTCATCCAGAAGGGAAAAATGCTCGTGTAGATTTATGTCAAGCTGCTGGCATTAGAGCCTTTCCTACGTGGAAAATTAATGGTCAAGAGCTTCAAGGTGTGCAACCACTCAAAAAACTTGCTGAAGTTTCTGGATATAAAGGGCCAACCAACTTTAAAAATTTCCCTGATTACTTTAAGTAGCCACAAAGAGGCGTAGTAGCCAAGTAATAAGTAATAAGTAATAAGTAATAAGTAACCTGAGTTCGGGATAAGCTCAAACCCTGATTATATCGTTACCTGATTTTGGTCTTTATAAACGTGTTTGCGTTGTTTCAGGCATTAATCAGCCTCTCAAAGTGAAATAAAGCTCCTTAACCCGAACTGAGGTTAAGTAATCAGTTTACTGTTCATAGGTTTGGGCATTCAACAATGTCTTAACCCATATGCGTAGTGCTATACAAAGAGAAAAAAATAAATCCTAGCCCGTCAACTGTCAACTGTCAACTGTCAACCGTCAACCGTCTATAATTTGCGGAGATTTCCACCATTTGTGTCCCTGGATTAAAGTATGAACTTGCCAAGAAAGATCGGTGTGAGGAAAGTCTGTACGGTAATGTCCTCCACGACTTTCAGTTCTAAACAGAGCACTGTTAATAATCAAGTAAGCAACATCTAGTAAGTTACGAGTTTCAGCCCACAACTGTAATTTACTTGCCATATCTGGTGAAGGCAAATTAATATTTTCTCCAGGGTTGAGAGCAAACAAATATTTACTTAGAGGTAAGTGATTAAAATCCTGCTGCCAAGATTTAATCGTGGAAATTGCAGTTGCTAATCCTGATTCCTGGCGACAAATGCCAGCATTTTGCCAAACAAGGCTTGGCAAATTTTGCCGCAGTTCTTGTAGTTTTTGCTGTTGGGTTTGCCATTGGTGTTCAGATAATTCTAACTCCCTCATAATTGCCATGGGAGCATCGGATGGTGGTAAATTTGCCAACTTGAGGTCAGCCATTTGTGCCCCAAACACAATACATTCCAGGAGAGAATTGCTAGCAAGGCGATTGGCTCCGTGTACTCCTGTACTGGCTGTTTCTCCCACAGCATATAAACCAGGGATATTAGTATGGTTATGTAAATCTGTGGCAATACCTCCCATCCAATAATGGGCGGCTGGAGCTACAGGAATAGGCTCACAGAAGACATCAACACCCCAGCGTTGACAAACTTGAATAATATTGGGAAAACGGTGACGAATTTTATCAGGGGAAATGGGGCGCATATCCAACCATACATGATCCGTGGCGGGGTGGCTGGATGTACGCTGTAAATGACTGAAAATCGCCCGACTGACCACATCCCTGGGAGCCAGTTCCCCATCTTTGTGGTAGTCAAAGGCAAAACGCCGCCCTGTATTGTCAATTAAATGTGCCCCTTCCCCACGCACAGCTTCACTAATCAAGAAGCGATCGGCACCAGGTTTTGTCAAGGCTGTGGGGTGAAACTGGACAAATTCCAAGTCCCTGAGTATGGCTCCTGCTCGCCATGCTAAAGCGACTCCATCCCCCGTACTGACGGCGGGATTAGTGGTTTGGGCAAATACCTGTCCTCCTCCCCCCGTGGCTAAAATAACCGCACCAGCTTGAATCCAGCAAATCTGACCTTGATAAAAGAGGCTAATCCCTTGACAGTGTTGGGTTTGTGCTTCCAGCCATAAATTTAAAGCTAAAGCTTTTTGAATTACCTGAATGTTCCGGCGTTTTAAGACTTGAGCAGTGAGGGTAGTAGTTACTTCCCTACCTGTGGTATCAGCTGCATGCAGGACGCGGTGACGGGAGTGGGCTGCTTCTAGGGTTAGGGCTAAATTACCGTGATGGCGGTCAAAAGCGACACCCAAGTCTACTAAAGATTGAATGCAGCTAGGAGCGCGTTGAGCAATAAATTCAACAGCGGTGCGATCGCATAAACCCGCCCCTGCTTTGAGAGTATCTTCAACATGTAGACTGGGGGAATCTTCCGGGGCTACTGCTGCTGCAATACCTCCCTGTGCCCAATCACTGGCAGATAAGGAAACGGTTTGTTTGGTAATCAAGCCAACTCGCAGGCGATTGGGTATGCACAAAGCTGTGTATAAACCAGCTGCACCAGCGCCGACGACAAGAACATCAAATTGGTGGGGAATATCTGTTTGAGGCAAGGTAGTGGATGACCGAAAAAGGATTGACAGAGTTATCATTCATCCTACTGTGCAACCTGCATTCCTAGAACATTTATTTGGGAATCTAGATTTGAGCAAATAAATACAAATAAATCAGGACTTACGCAATTGTCACAATCGGTGGTTGGTGCGTGATGTTATAAGTCTTATTGCTACGTTCAAATATTTTCGCGC
>JASJCX010000295.1 GCA_030065255.1 Calothrix sp. MO_167.B42
CAAGAACTAGTTTCTGGGGATAATAAACCTAGGCAATTAGTCATGTTAATTAATGATGCTTTGCTGGTGAATGAAGACATTGAAAATTCTCGACGTTGGTTACGCCAAGCCAGCGATTTATTAACTTTATTAATGATGTTACGCTCAACAATTCATACCCGAATTAAAGGCGATGCAGGACTCAAAAGACAGCAAATTGCTTTTGTTCCAGTGGGTTCCGTGGGAGATGAAGAATTATTGAATCCCATGTCTAATGATGTGTGGAACTTTTTAAAAGAAGCGCGGGTTTTTATTTCTGATAATCAAATAAAAGATAATAAAGGAATTGTCAAAAAAGCGCAAGATTTAACCCAGAAAATATTTGCCCATTTTACTTTAAAGGGTAATACAACCGATAGACAAACTAAATCCTATGTTGATTATAATACTTTATCAGCATTTATCAAAGCTGTCTCCAGGAATTCCAGTCCATTATTACCAATTTTATCAAATACCAATTTGGTCATTCCTGAATCCTTGACTTGCATTGGACCTTTTTGGATGGAAGACTGGAGTAATCGCTCCATGGAGGAAAAATTTAGTTTTGAAGGATGGCGTAAATCTATTCAACAGTATAGTCAAGAATTAATCAAATTACTGATAGTTATTTATAAAAATGAAGATGGTAAATTTCCCCCTCAACTCAAACGTCCAGCTAAGGGACTATATCAGCTGTTAATGCGAGACAAGGAAGAATCTACCTTAGAATACTCAACCTTACAAACATTGAAAACAAAAAATATTGTTGTTAGTATCCCCCTTGACTATCCCCATTTTTGGCAAGAACAATTAGAAGATGATAGTCGCAAACAACTATTAGAAGATCCAGCAGCATGGCAGAAAACCCTAGGAAGAAGTTTAACAACACAAAGGTTAGTGATGCCCGTAATTCCCCAATATGAAACATTTCCTTGGGCTGCTGTCGCAGGAAAGAGAATTTTTAGCCAATTAGAAACTATTTTTAGCGATCGCTATTTTCTTGCCTCTAGCGAATTAAATTTACTCAATACAATTTTGTTAGTAGATGACTTAGCTGAGGATACAACCCCATAATGTTTATCTTCAACTTTATAACAGTGAGGGTAACTCAACTGTTGAAAATATTGTACAGTCAAAACAAGTCCTCTGTAATAGTCCTACCCAAATCCTATTATCAATGGGGTAACTGATAACTGATAACTGATAACTGAAATGACTAACGCACCCCTAAGCTGGCAAGAACTAGAAACCCTCACGGACTATCAAATAGACACCGTGAATGGCCTCACCAACTCCAGAGCCAGGTTGCGCTTATTTGGACAACCCGAATCTGCTGTGCGGGTAACCCTGTACCGTGATAATCACGCCTGGTGTCCTTACTGTCAAAAAGTTTGGTTATGGCTAGAAGAAAAACAGATACCCTACCGCATTGAAAAAGTCACAATGTTCTGCTACGGGGAAAAAGAAAGGTGGTATAAACGTAAAGTGCCATCGGGAATGCTCCCCGCCATTGAGTTAGATGGGCGGATTATTAAGGAAAGCGATGATATTTTGCTCGCTTTGGAACAAGTTTTTGGTGTCCTCAACCAAGGAATGCAAGACTCAGCGGTGCTTCCCCTACGTCAATTAGAACGACTTTTATTTAGAGCTTGGTGTGCTTGGTTGTGTTATCCAGTAATTTCCCCCCAACAAGAAAAACGCAACCGAGAGCAATTTATAGCCGTGGTGGCTAAAGTAGAATCAGCTTTGGCTCGTACCCCGGGACCTTATTTTTTAGATAGCTTCGGTACCGTTGATGTCATCTTTACGCCCTACGTAGAACGGATGAATGCCAGTCTTTACTATTACAAAGGCTACTCCCTGCGGGAAGAAAACCCTGGTTTCAAAGCCTGGTTTGCAGCCATGGAAAGCCGCCCCACCTACCGCGGAACCCAAAGCGACTTTCACACCCACGCCCATGATTTACCGCCCCAGATGGGGGGTTGTTGGGAAAACGGTGAACCCCAAATGCGACTCAATAAAGCCCGGGTGGATAATGGCCCCTGGTTTGGTTTACCAGATGTTAGTTACCCAGAACCAGAAAATTCTTCTATGGAAGCATTGCAACGGGTTATCAAGCATCGCACCAATATTATTCGAGTTAATCCCTCAGATGATAAGTTGTTCGATCAAGCCCTGCGTTGTGCTTTAACACACATGATGACTGGTCAAAATTGCGTACCTCCATCGGGTTCTGATGTAGCTCTACGATATTTGCGCGATCGCATTAATGTACCCAGGGATATGTCCATCTATGCAGCCAAGCGATTGAGGGAATCCTTGGAGAAAACCGCAGCCCTTGCAGGTGATGGACAACCAGACCCCATTCCCACTAGGCATCGACGAGATCAAGACCCTTCTAATTTTGTCAGATAGTCCACATGTCCGCCTCAGAAATTAATTGGGAGGCTGATATACATGGGTGATAAATCAGACTAGAAAAGGTATGAGAGGGCGTTTTAACGTGTTTTGTTTATTAGCGATTCGGCTACGCTCATCGCTAAACCTTGAAATTTATTTCAAGGTGGGAATGTGGGTTAAACGACATTGCTGCAAGTTATCAGTTTTGGAATGACTCGTGCTACAATATACCAGTATTATCACTAAATAACTATAGACTAAAAAAACTAAATATTCATTATAAATACTTCACAATGTTTATGTATTAAAAAAGATATTGTGTATTGCATAGTTTCAGTCATATATAAAATAATTAATATGAGCATCATAACTGTTGCTAAATCGGGAAATGCTGACTACACTACTATCAAAAAAGCAATTCAAAATTCCCAACCTGGAGATAAAATTACAGTACACCCTGGATTATATAAAGAAAGCCTTATAATTGATAAACCTTTAGAAATATCGGGTATAGGAGCAGCGGAAGAAACAGTAATTGAGAGTGATTATGCTCCATGCATTTTAATGAAGACGGATTCCGCTAAAGTCAGTGGTTTTAGTTTCAGAAAAATTGTTGGAAAAAAATATAACCCGTCTCCTGCTATAGATATTTCCCAAGGTAATTTAGTTTTAGAAGATTGCGATATTACATCCAAATCTTCTGATTCTATAAGTATTTATGGTTCTAACACAAATCCGGTTATCCGCAGATGTCGCATTTTTGATAGTAAACACAACGGTATATGTATTAAAGATAATAGTCAAGGGACTATAGAAAATTGCGATATTTATAATAATTCCTTTACGGGAATTTTCATCGAAAAGAAAAGCAATCCTATCATCCGTGAATGTCGTATATATGATGGTAAAAATAACGGTATATGCATTACATATAATAGTCAAGGGACTATAGAAAATTGCAATATTTATAATAATTCCTTTACGGGAATTTTCATCGAAAAAAAAAGCAATCCTATCATCCGTGAATGCCGCATTTTTGATGTGAAACAGAACGGCATATGGATTACATATAATAGTCAAGGGACTATAGAAAATTGTGATATTTATAATGCTGATCTGGGAATTGGCATCAGTGCTAAAAGTAATCCTACTATCCGTGAATGTAGTATTTTTGACAGTAAACATTACGGCGTATTGATTCAACATCATAGTCAAGGGACTATAGAAAATTGCGATATTTATAATAATGCCTTTTCGGGAATTGACATCGGAAAGAAAAGCAATCCTATCATCCGTGAGTGTCGTATTTTTGATGGTAAACGTCACGGCATATGGATTCACGATAATAGTCAAGGGACTATAGAGAATTGCGATATTTATAGTAATGCCTTTTCGGGAATTTGTACTGAAGAGAAAAGCAATCCTATCATCCGTGAGTGTCGTATTTTTGATGGTAAAAAGAACGGTATATGGATTCGAGATAATAGTCAAGGAACTATAAAGAATTGCGATATTTATAATAATGCCTTTTCGGGAATTTACATCGAAAATCGAAGCAATGCTACCATCCGTGAGTGTCGTATTTTTGATGATAAACAGAACGGTATATGGATTACAGATAATAGTCAAGGTACTATAGATAATTGCGATATTTATCGTAATACTTATCCGGGGATTTGTATCGGTAATGAAAGCAATGCTACCATCCGTGAGTGTCGTATTTTTGATGGTAAACAGAACGGTATATGGATTCGAGATAATAGTCAAGGTACTATAGAAGATTGTAATATTTACCAAAATAAAAAGGTAGCAGTGGAAATTGTTAGCGGTAGTAATCTGACTATACGTCGCTGCCGTATATATAATGGTAAAGAATTAGGTATTTGGATTAAGAAAACTGCACAAGCTCATATTGAGGATTGTAAACTTGAGCGCATTCCCTGTCCAGGAATTAAAATTGATTCTAAAATCTCATCAACAATCCGTCACACTTATCTCAACACAAATAAACCATTTTATTTAGGATTTGTAGCAACTTTATTTTTACCTCTAGCTGTGTTTAAAGGATTATCGGTTAGTCCTATAGGTTGTACTACTATCACTTGGACTATGTTTGTGCTTGTATTTTATGTGTTTAAAAAGAGAGGATTTCGCATTAGTAATGATGTTCTACCATTCATTATTGGTCTTAGCATTTCTACGATAATGAATATAGGAGCGCCGAACTACTTAATCAGGTTAGTTGTTTATTTATTACTATCAAATTCTATTATTGCATTCATTAGCTTAAAATTATCTTTTCAAGAATACAAATTAAAAAGACAATATCGTATCACTAAGAGTCTTAAGTAAATCTCCATCACACCCAATGTCGGTGTTACTAGTTGAACACTTGAACAAGAAGCAGAGGGGAAGGGAGCTCTTTGCAGGGTGAATATTCCCTTCCCCCCTTGAGCGAAACTAAGTGGAGCAAGAGTCACAATCCCCCACTTCTTTAAGTGGTTCTTGTTGCTGTCGGGGTACAATCCCCATCTGAACATCTCCCCTGCTCCCCTTCACCCTGCTCCCCTGCCTCTTCTTGAATTTACCCTCACGCTTGCATTTTGACCCTACAAATATCATCCCCACACCCTCACATAACTGATGTAGTGATTTCCGCCCATAAAGGTACGGCTATGTATCCTGGGTAGATACAATAGTGAAAACAAAGTAAATAGGAGTTATTTTTACTAATCAAAAGCTAGTTATAGAAAACGCATATAATAAACCCATTTAAATCTATTTCTAGTCTTATATAACTCCAAAAAGTACTAAATCAGCGTTTATACCCTTCACCAGTCAAGCAAAATTATCAAATATTAACCCCTTGGACTCAATAATTTAATTTGGTACTTGAGTCCACTTTTCGTAAAAAATGTTTACAATGGGAGTAACAAAACTTAATAACTAACCCTAAACGAATTACTAAGGAATAAACCCATGGAAAACCAAAATCCCAAATTCGGCTTTAATCAATTTGCAGAAACCTGGAATGGTCGTCTGGCCATGTTGGGCTTCGTCATCGGTATCGCTACTGAATTGCTGACTGGTAAAGGTATCCTGTCTCAGCTGGGCCTAATGTAATTAACAATCAGTCAGTACTATAAAACTCAGTAGTAATAGCAGCGTTGCTATTAGCGCATTGTATTAATTTTGACAAGTCGCGGTGTCTAGATCCCCGACTTCTTAAAGAAGTCGGGGATCTGTTACCCACCAAAACTAACGAAAAGGACTACTATAGCCAATTTCGTAGCAACGCTGCTACGCAACGATTACTTTCCTTGGGCCACAATTGTCAGTTTTAGTTTATGTTTCCTAATCTTTTTGAAGCAACAAAAGAATATTGGCGGAAGCTAGATGAATTAGAAGTTGCCTATCAGCAAGGCAAAATTCCCCTAGAAGAAGTAGACACTAGAGTAGCTGAATTGATAGCAGAGCTTGCTACAGAACGCCGTGCCACTTTTACCTATTTTCGTCAAAGTTTCCAGCATTGGCTGACCACACAAAAAGAGACCCTTATTGGTCTAGTCATTTTGATTATCGTAACTTATGCTTGGGTGTTGAGGAGTATAACTTCTGGTGTGGCATAAACGGGGGATGAATTGAGATTTTTAGCTCTTGTGTACTAAAATCTCCCTCTAGAATTTGGAAAATCTCAATTATGAATTTGTCAGAGAATTGCAAATTTATGGACAACTAAACCATAAAGCCAAACCACCTCCCCTACCCCTAGCAGCAATACAATTATTTTCTACAATAAAATAGGTAAAAAACGCCTGTTCTTTAATACCCTGCTGATAGAAAGAAACTTCTCGATTTTTACCATCACGAATATAACCTGCATACAACTTCAATCCAGATAAATACACTTTCATATAAGTAAAGTCGAATGCAAGTATATTCATCCTAGGATAAAATTGCACTGGACCAGTGAGCATCATTTGCAGTGGCCCCAATTGTACTGAGTTTTCTACATTTCCCTGTGCATCAGAAGATTCCCTGGGAAAGTAAGATAACTGAATCTTGACCAATTTGGGTAAAAATCTCCCCTTTCCTAACATCACCCCTGCACGTTGGCGCACATTCTTTGTACCCGTAATAAATCCTAGTCGCCAAGTTCCCTGCAATTGTTGGTAACTATAATGAATTTTATCCTGTTTAGCCGTTTTTTCCGCTTGCAGTAAGGCCGCCACCACAGCCTCTCCCGTTGGTGGTGTAGTAATGGTGGATGTTAAAAATTGAACCGCTTGTTCTAGTGCTTGGTGCATATACATCATAGAGAAACATCTTCAAGACTACCGCACAGAGAACATAAATAAACTCTTTATATCAAACACACGTAACCCAATCAAGGAATCTGCAGAATCCTTCTCTCCCTTGAGACTAGGTGACAAGAGTTCCGTTAGATATAGATTAGGATTACGTGTTAAAGTCATTGAGCTTTGATGAGGTGTTTTAGGGGTCTAAGCAGGTCAAAAATCATGGGACGGTATAATCAGGGTCTTAGCTTATCCTGAACTCAGGTTATTTACAATGGTTATTTACAATCAGCAACGCCGATAATTATGTCCAAGCACGGAAGAATGTGCTATCTTGCCAAATACCGGCAACTTGCTGTTCAATTTTTGCTAACTCTTTAGCACTGAGCTGTTGAAATGCTCGCGCGACTTTAACATTACTTTCTAACTGTTTTACATTCTCAGCTGCCACAATACAACAATGAACCCCGGGTTGAGACAGACTATATCCTAAAGCTTGCTCCATCCCAGTTAATCCCCCTGGCTTAAATAAACGTCCATAAGCAGGGACTTTCATCGCAATTACACCCACATTTTTTTGTCGAGCCACTGGTAGAACTACAGGGAGAAAGGGACGAGGATGGTGCTTATCTGCTGCATTCACGGGAATCAGGGTAGTGTGGAAGGGGTAGCGACGCAAACCTTCAGCAATTACTTCTGGTTCGTGGTGTCCGGTAATACCTGTAAAGCGGATAATTTTTTGCTGTTTCGCCTCTTCCATAGCTTTAATTGCGCCGGAATTACTAAATATGGTGTCCAATTCCTTGTTAAAAGAAACGTGATGCAATTGCCATAAATCAAGGTAGTCTGTTTTCAGACGCTTAAGGCTAAGTTCCAACTCCCGCCAAGCCCCATCCCTGTCTCTTCTGGCTGTCTTAGTTGCTAAAAATAATTTTGCCCGGTGGGATGGTAATACTTTACCGAAATAATCTTCACTAGGTCCATAACTAGCCGCAGTATCAAAGTAACGAATACCCAATTCCAAGGCTTTCTCAACTAGTTCCACAGCATCCTTTTGGTTATCCCAAGATAAGGGAGTTTTTCCAGCACCACCCAAACCAAATATGGGAACTTTTACACCCGTATTCCCCAAAATTATTTCTGGCATGGGGGTAGGAGGTGCAGCATTGCTAGTAGTATTTTGTTCCAGGGTCTTGCATCCAATAATACCACCTGCGATCGCAACTGTTGTAGTCAAGAAATTACGTCGCGTCCTTTTGCGTGTCATAATTTTGCTGCCAAGGGGAAATTGCTACTTTAGTATTTTAGCGATTAGTATGTTTTTGTGTTAATGAACTACACACACCCGCTACGCTCAGATGTGGGTTTCTGACGCTTCATGCGTCAACTTGCTTGACACTTCTGCACCAAGTAGAGATTATTGCGATGAGTCAAAGCCAAGATTCTAACGCCAAGGCTTGTACCTGTTGTATTCGTTGAAAATCGCTGTCACCTGAAACAACAGTGAGATTATAGTACACAGCAGTCGATGCTATCCATAAATCGTTATCACTAAAACCTAAATCTTGAACTGTAAACTTTCTACGCTTTGCTTTATCTTTGGGACCAAAATGTTTAACGGGACTTAGACAAAAAACAAGAAGGAAAAAGCCTCAAAGCCAGTCATGACAAGGAATTAACCTCAAAGCCCGAAAAATCGCTCAAACCTAGATATATCAAGAAAACAAC
>JASJCX010000017.1 GCA_030065255.1 Calothrix sp. MO_167.B42
CATCATGACGAGCCACAACTTGTAGCCAAGCTTGCTCGAATGCTGGCACATCTAAATTTCCCTGCAAGGTGCAAATAAATTGCTCAAAATAGGCCCCCGATTGGGGAGTATACAAACAGGAAACAGCAAAACCCATTGGCGAAATATTGCCAATATTTATCCCCTCTCCCCCCTGCAAGAAGGTGTTCTGTTCCATAGTTTGTATACTCCCCAATCGGGGGCCTATTTTGAGCAATTTATTTGCACCTTGCAGGGAAATTTAGATGTGCCAGCATTCGAGCAAGCTTGGCTACAAGTTGTGGCTCGTCATGATGTATTACGCACTGCTTTCCTTTGGGGAGTGAGTGAGCAAAATCTGCAAGTGGTGCACCGGCAAGTGCCAATCTCTGTGAAAATCAACGATTGGCGTTCCCTGCCCCAACCAGAGCAGCAAGAGCAACTACAAAATTTTCTCGACCAGCAGCGCCAACAAAATCTACCATTGGATAGAGCGCCAGTGATGGATCTAACCCTAATCCAAATGAGGGATGACTTGTACCAATTTATTTGGGGACATCATCACCTATTACTGGATGGTTGGTCAATATCATTGGTTGTCAAAGAAGTTTTTAGTTTATACCAAGAGCAAAATTTATCCCTACAACCCCCTGGCTCCTACGGAAACTATATTGGTTGGTTGCAAAAGCAAGATATCGCCGCAGCCGAGGCATATTGGCGGGAAAAACTCCAAGGCTTTACCGCCCCCACTCCCCTGACATTTAGTCAACCATCCTTCAACCAACAGCAGGAACCCACTCGCAACAGCTTACATGAGATTTCCTTAACCAAAGAAGCGATCGCCGATTTACAGTCCTTTGCCCGACAGCACCAAATAACTGTCAATACTTTAATACAAGGAGCCTGGGCATTATTACTGAGCTATTATAGCGGTCAATCAGATGTGGTTTTTGGCTTCACGGTATCTGGTCGTCCACCAGAGATGGTAGGAGTAGAATCCATGGTGGGATTGTTTATCAACAGCTTACCTATCAGGGCACAAATTTCGCCAACGGTGGAAGTTTTACCCTGGTTGCAGGATTTACAAACCCAACAGGTAGAATCCGAACAATATGCCTATAGTTTTTTGGTGGACATTCAAAAATGGAGTGAAATTTCTCCAGGGATGCCATTATTTGAAAGCTTAGTGGTGTTCGAGAATTACCCCGTGGATACTTCTTTGCTGGGGGACAATAGCAGTTTGCAAATTAGTGATGTGGGGGTAATTGAACAAACCAATTATCCCCTAACTGTGTTGGTTAACATTGGTTGGGAAATATTTTTTAAGCTCAGTTACGATCCTCACCGCTTTGATCGAGGTACAATTGAGCAAATAGGACAACATTTCCAAACTATTCTCTCAGGAATAGTTGCTAATCCCCAGCAGCAGTTGGCAAAAGTTCCCATATTAACTGCAACCGAGCGGGAGCAATTACTAGTTACATGGAATCAAACCCAATATTCCTATCCCCAAGAGCAATTATTCCATCAACTCTTTGAACAACAAGTATGCCGGACTCCAGATGCAGTGGCAGTGGTATGTGGGGAGCAACAGCTAACCTACCATCAATTAAACGCCAGGGCTAACCGTTGGGCAAGGTATCTCATAGAGCAAGGAGTTGTAGCCGAAACCATTATCGCCCTATTGTGCGATCGCAACATCGATTTCCTCACAGCCATGCTGGCAATATTCAAAGCCGGTGGAGCATACCTACCCCTAAATCCCCACCATCCACCGGAGCGAATTCAGCAAGTCTTAGAGCAAAGTCAAGTACCTTTAGTATTAACAACCACAGCTTACTCATCCTTGGCGACTAATTTAAATTCACCGGTAAAATTACTATTGCTGGCGGATTTAGAAGCTTGTGAATATGCATCGGCAAATTTACCAGTACGCAGCCATCCCCATGGCCTAGCTTACGTAATTTATACCTCCGGTTCCACAGGCAAACCCAAGGGAGCCATGTTAGAACACCAGGGGATGGTGAACCATCTCTATGGGAAAATCAAAGACTTACAATTAACCCCCCAGGATATAGTTGCACAAACAGCAACCCAAACCTTTGATATTAGTATTTGGCAATTTCTTGTGGCTTTACCCCTAGGGGGAACAGTGGAAATTGTGCCCACGGAAATTGCTGCCGATCCCGAAAAATTAATTTCCCTAGTTCAAGGTCAAAAAATCTCAATTTTGGAGGTTGTCCCATCCTTATTAAGGATAATTATTAACCATCTAGAATCCGGTGAAATTAGACCTAATTTATCCACATTGCGATGGTTATTATTAACAGGTGAAGCCTTACCACCCCAACTATGTCGCCAATGGTTAGAATACTATCCCACCATTCCCATGCTGAATGCCTATGGCCCAACGGAATGTTCCGATGATGTCACCCATTATCCCATCTATGAACCACCAGGAGAAACGACCTTAAGTATCCCCATTGGCCGCCCCATATGCAATACACAATTGTATATTCTGAATAAATATTTACAACCAGTACCCAGGGGAGCAGCTGGAGAATTATATGTTGGTGGAGACGGTGTGGGCCGCGGTTATTTATATAATTTACAACAGACATCCTTAGCCTTTATCGACAATCCCTTTGCCGAGTCTGGAAAGTTATATAAAACTGGTGATAAAGTTCGTTATCTTGCCGATGGAAATATTGAATTTATCGGCCGCATTGATTACCAAGTTAAAATTCGTGGTTTTCGCATTGAACTAGGTGAAATTGAATCAGTTTTGCACAGTCACCCAGAAGTGAAAATGGGTGCTGTAATTAATCAAACTACACCCAATGGAGAGGATTGTATCGTTGCTTATTTTGTTGCCCATGAGCAGGGGAATCTCATCCCCATTTTACGGGATTTTCTCAAAAACAAGCTGCCAGATTATATGATTCCCGGGGCATTTGTTGCCCTAGAAACCTTGCCATTAACTCCCAATGGCAAAATTAATCGAGGTGCATTACCGGCCGTGGATTGGCAGCAAACTCAAAGACCATACATTGCCCCCCGGGATGAATGGGAAACCACGGTTTGCGCTCTGATGGAGACATTATTAAATTTAGAAAAGGTGGGCATAAATGATGATTTTTGGGAAATAGGAGGCAACTCTTTATTAATTACACAACTAGTTAGTAGACTGCAAAATAAATATCAAATTCAACTACCCCTAAGGGAGGTTTTCTCCCATCGAACCCCTGGTGAATTAGCTGTGTTAATTAAAAAATCTGCCAATAAACCAAAGACTACAAATATTAAACGAGCTAGGCGACAAAAGCACTCAATTAATCTGAGTGATGATGGTACCCTGACTAAATTTAGACAATAAAATAAACAATGATTTGTAAATACATAGGGGAACATAATAATGCAAGTAAGAAATGGAATTTTAGCGGCAGTTGGCAATACACCTTTAATCAAATTAGATAAATTACTCGACCAACCAAAATTCGATCTTTATGGCAAATTAGAATTCTTAAATCCGGGGGGGAGTATTAAAGATCGACCCGCAACCCAAATGTTACTAGAAGCCTTGGAAAGGGGAAAAATTGATCGAAATACAACCATCATTGAATCTAGTTCGGGAAATCTAGTCATCGGTTTAGCCCAGGCTTGCGCTTATCTAGGCATGAAATTAATTTGTGTCATGGACATCAATTCAACGGTGACAAATCGTCAGATTATTAGAACCTACGGTGCAACTTTAGATTTAGTCGAAAAACCCGATCCCATCACAGGGGGCTTCCTGCAAGCTCGCATCCGCAGAGTACAGGAATTGCTCGATCGCATTCCCAATAGCTTCAACTGCAACCAGTATGCTAATACTGATAATTCCCTAGCCCATCATCAAACCATGGGGGAAATCGCCACAGTCCTAGATAACGGCGTTGATTATTTATTTTGCGCCACCAGTAGTTGTGGTAGCCTGCGCGGTTGTGCGGAATATATTGCCCAAAAGGGATTAAATACCCACATAGTTGCCATAGATGCCCAAGGCAGCGTGATTTTTGGCGATGAGCCGAAAAAACGGTTAATTCCCGGCCACGGAGCCAGTCGAGTCCCCGAATTATTCCATCCCGATTTTGCCAGCACCCACCTTTTAATGTCCGATTTTGAATGTGTTACCGGGTGTCGGCGCTTGCTCGAACGGGAAGCCATTTTTGCCGGGGGTTCTTCAGGAGCCATTGTTTCAGCCATCTTAAAATTTCAGTCACAAATTCCTGCCGGTTCCACCTGTGTAGCAATTTTTTACGATCGCGGGGAACGGTATCTCGATACAATTTACTCTGATAGGTGGGTTAATGAACATTTTGGCAATCTGGCCTATTCCCGGTATGCAACCAAGTCTCAACAAGAAATAGCTGTTAATTAATAAACCAATGAACTCTAATTCAGGCAACTTATTATTATTAACCGGGGATGAAATTGACGCATTATTGCGTAATCGCGATGGAGATGTCCTCGAAGCCGTCAAACTTGCTTATCAAGCCCATAGCCGGGGTAATACAATTATGCCCCCCAATTCCTATCTGCGTTTTCCCAACAAAGAAAAGGAAAGAATTATTGCCAAACCTGCCTATTTAGGGGAGGATTTCGAGGTTGCAGGTATTAAATGGATTGCTTCGTTTCCCGGGAATTTAGCTCAAAATTTAGAACGGGCTTCTGCCACATTAATTTTAAATTCCATTGAAACAGGCCATCCAGTAGCCATTTTAGAAAGTTCAATTATTAGTGCCAAACGTACAGCAGCCAGTGCCGCTTTAGCTGCCCAATATCTCTGGCACCAGGATACAGTTTCGACGGTGGGTTTAGTTGGTTGTGGATTAATTAATTTTGAAACATTGCGATTTTTACTGACTGTTTATCCCACAATTGAAAATGTAGTTCTTTGCGATTTAAGCTGGGAAAGAGCTGAACAATTTCAAGACAAAGTATTAGAATTAAACCCTGCTTTGAAAGTTAAATTTAGTCCTAGTTTTGGCGAATTATCAGAACAATCTCCCATCATATCCTTGGCGACAACTGCCATAAATCCCCATATTAATTCATTGGATAATTGTTGTGAAAATGCTGTGATTTTGCACGTCTCTTTGCGGGATTTTGTGCCTGAAGTTATCTTGGCGGCGGATAATGTGGCTGACGATATTGAGCAGGTTTGCAGTAATAATACTTCCCTACATCTCACCGAACAACAAATAGGTAATCGGGATTTTATTCGCTGTACCTTGGGAGATATTCTCAATGGAGAAAACTCCCCCCGCAATCCGCAAAAACCAGTGAGTATTTTTAATCCTTTTGGGTTAGGTATCCTGGATATGGCCGTGGCAAAATTAACTGAAAACCTAGCCAGGGAAGAAAAATGTGGCACAATTATCCCTGGATTTTTACCGAAATCTTGGTTGGAGCGGTAATTAATTTTAGATTTTAGATTTTAGATTTTAGATTGATTCCATGCCTAAATTCAGTTGTTTTTCAAGTAGTTTTAGATTTATTCCACTAGTAGATTCGGAGGCTTTATATCGTTTCTGTTTGTATCAGAATTATTTAAATGTCCTTCTTCTCCCTCTTCCTCTGCGCTCTCTGTGCCTCTGTGGTTTTTTATCATTCCGATGTAACCGGATTTGATATTAAACCTTTTCCAATGCCAAATTTTGAATCTAAAATCCAAAATCCAAAATCAACAACGGATTATCTATTTCTCAAAATCCAAAATCCAAAATCGAAAATTCATGATGATTTGATGAGGTATCAATGGAAGTTTATGTTTTTCCCTTAGCCAATGCTCAAAAGCGACTCTGGTATCAGGAGATAATCCAACCAGGTAATATTGCTTATAATATGCCCATAGCCTTAAAACTGTCTGGTAAACTTGATATCCAGGCTATGGAATCGGCTTGGGATACTATTATCAATCGTCATGAAATTTTGCGTACCACTTTTGCGACGGAAGATGGGGAACCCGTGCAATTAATCCATGGAGAAATGGCATTTAAGATTGAAAAAATCAAGATTGCCGGAACCCCAGAAAATCAAGCAGAAGTATTAGAAAAATATTTAACAACAGCATCTTGTCAGCCATTTGATTTAGTCAAGGGTCCCCTAGTAAGGGTGATTTTATATCAAATTAACGAACAAGAGCATATTCTCTTGGTGAATATGCACCATATTATTAGTGATGGTTGGTCCCTAGGGATTTTGGTGCGAGAATTCACCCAACTTTATACTAGTTATGCCCAAGGTAATGATATTGATTTACCGGAATTGCCCATCCAATATGGAGATTATAGTCAATGGCAGGAAGAGCAGTTAAAGTCAGATGAAGGGATACAAAAACAGTTTGCATATTGGCAAGAAAATCTGACACCACCACTACCAATTCTGGATTTACCTGTAGATAAAATCCGACCAGCAACCCAGACATATAATGGTGCAGTAGTCAGGGAATTATTCCCCAATTCCCTGATTCAGTCGGGGGAAAAACTCGCCCTGGAATCAGACGCGACTTTTTTCATGGTTGCCTTGGCTGTTTATCAAGTACTGCTGTTTCGTTATTCTGGACAAACTGATATTATTGTCGGCAGTCCCATGGCCAATCGTCAACAGGTGGAATTGGAAAATCTGATTGGCTTTTTTGTCAACACCTTACCCCTGCGGGGGGATTTGGCGGGGAAACCGACTTTCCGGCAGTTTTTGCGGCGTACAGTGCAAACTTGTTTGGATGCCTATGCTCACCAAGATGTTCCTCTGGAAATGTTGGTGGAAAAGCTAGAATCCCAGCGGGATAAAAGTCGCTCGCCCATTTTTCAAACACTTTTTGCCGTCCAGAACGCACCCTTGGGCAAAATTGAGTTACCACAACTCACGGCAACCTCCATGCGCTTAGATAATGGGGGAGCTAAATTTGATTTGACGCTGATTCTGGAGCCTGATGGGGACAATTGGCTGGTAACTCTAGAATATAATACGGATATTTTCAACCAGTCAACGGCTCAACAGCTACTCAGACATTACCAGCAGTTGTTAAGGGTTGTGGTGGATACCCCAGATGTCTGCATTGATGCCTTGCCTTTATTTACCGATAATGAACGCCAGCAACTCCTAGCTTTGGGCGCTCCATCAGCACCCAGAAGTGAAGCAACAAATATCGTCCATTGGTTTGGCCAAACTGTGGGAGCCTATGGTGATAAAATTGCTGTCAAGGCTGGGAATGAAATATTAACTTATACTCAACTTGACCAACGCTCCCAGGAATTAGCCGGTTTTTTACAGCAACAAGGGGTGGGTACGGAAACCCGGGTGGGGATTTTCCAAGAACGGGATGGGGATTTAATTATATCCATCCTGGCTGTGCTTAAAGCTGGTGGTACTTATGTTCCCTTAGATCCAGTATATCCCCAGGAGCGTCTGAGTTGGATTATGAAAGATAGTGGTGTGGCTGCAATTATCACCAAGTCTGCATTGGTTGATGCCATACCTGGCGTTGCTGATTTCGCGCAAAGACGCAGAGGCGCAAAGGAGCAATCGGCTAAAAATGTAAATTCGTCCTCCATTGATGTCAGGCCAGAAATAATTGTTCTGGACAAAATTGATTTGGAAGTTGGGGAAGCGCCATTGGTGACTGGGGAAATTCGTCCGGAGCAAGCTGCTTATATTATTTATACCAGTGGTTCCACTGGTAAGCCCAAGGGTTGCGTGATTCCTCACTGCAATGTAACTCGGTTGTTCCGCAGTACGGAACCTTGGTTTAAGTTTAGCCATGGGGATGTGTGGACGCTGTTCCACTCCTTTGCGTTTGATTTTTCTGTGTGGGAAATTTGGGGGGCTTTGTTATATGGAGGGAAGCTGGTTGTTGTTCCTTATTTAGAAAGTCGTTCTCCGTCAGCTTTTTGGAGTCTGTTGCAAGATGAAGGGGTGACTATTCTCAATCAAACTCCTTCTGCTTTCCGTCAATTAATTCGGATAGGGGAAGAGGCAGGGGAGCAGGGAGCAGGGGGCAGGGGGAATGCCTCTTCCCAATTACGGACAGTAATCTTCGGGGGGGAAGCTTTGGAGTTACAAAGTTTACGTCCTTGGGTAGAACGTTATGGGGACCAATGCCCGCGTTTGATTAATATGTATGGGATTACGGAAACTACGGTTCATGTTACCTATCGTCCCATTGAACTGGCAGATATTGAGGAAAATTGTGGCAGTGTCATTGGCGTACCCATTCCCGATTTATCCCTATATATCCTGGATGAGCGACTAGAACCAGTGCCCTTGGGAGTTACGGGGGAAGTTTATGTCGGGGGTATGGGGGTATCTAGGGGATATCTGAATCAACCCCAGTTAACGGCACAACGCTTTGTCCCCAACCCTTTTAGCGAGCAACCAGGGGCTAGGCTTTATCGTACTGGGGATTTGGCTCGGCGTTTAATTAATGGTGATTTAGAGTACCTGGGACGGATTGATAATCAAGTAAAAGTACGGGGTTTCCGCATAGAATTGGGGGAGATAGAAGCAGCACTCGCAGCAATTCCCCAGGTGTCGGAAACCCTGGTAATTGCCTATGCCCAAGGTGAAGATGATAAACGTCTGGTGGCCTATGTTGTTCCCCATGGTACTCCCCCAGAACCCAGAGAGTTACGGGCGAGTTTAAAAGCATCCTTACCGGATTATATGATTCCCGCAGCTTTTGTGTTGCTGGAGTCAATGCCTTTAACTGCCCAGGGTAAAATTGACCGAAAAGCATTACCCGCACCGGATTGGAGCCATGGGGCAGCCAAACGTACTTTGGTACTGCCACAATCCCCAGAGGAAAAAATCATTTGTCAGGTTTGGCAGCAGGTTTTAGGGATTGATGCGGTGGGGGTGGAAGATAACTACTTTGAATTGGGTGGTGACTCCATTTTAGCCTTGCAGGTGGTGACGGAAATGCGCCGTCAAGGCTGGGAAGTGAAGGTTAAGGATATATTTGCCCAGCAGAGTGTGAAAGAACTGGCTTTGGTGGTGAACAAATTAGCATCCGTTGCGGTTGCACCTATCGTCCAAAAAGCCAGTGGTGAAGTTCCCCTGACTCCCATTCAAAGGTGGTTTTTTGACCTCAACCTCACCAACCCCAACCATTGGAATCAAGCGGTGCTGTTAGAGGTGAATCAATCCTTGGATGTGCAGGTTATCCAGCAGGCCATTAAAACTGTTTCTTTACACCATGATATTTTTCGCTTGCGGTTCCAGCACCAACCGGAGGGATGGCAACAATTTTATACTGAATATGATAGTGAAAATGACTACGGTTTTGCTTGGGAAACCGTTGATTTAAGCGCCCTTAACCAGGAGCAACAGAATACAACCATGGAGTCCCGTTCCCATGGCTTACAACAATCCCTAGATTTGCATAATGGGCCATTAGCCGGTGCAATTCTGTTTCAATTGGGAGCAAATCGCCCCCATCGGCTGTTGATTGCGATTCATCACCTCATTATTGATGGTGTTTCCTGGCGTATCCTCCTGGAAGATTTAGGGGATGCAATTGGGGGCAAATCCCTCACACCCACCACCAGTTCCTTCCAACATTGGAGCAACTTCCTCCAAGATTTTACTCACTCCCCATCCATCCAACAGGAGCAAAAATTCTGGTTGGCGATGATTAAGGATACCCAATTCCAACTTCCCTTAGATGTGAGCGATCGCCAAAATAATGTAGAATCTTCTGTACAAACTATCGGGGTAGAGTTTTCCCCTTCCCATACCCAGGATTTTCTCACCACAGCCCACCAAGCTTACCGTACCTCCCCCGAAGATTTACTGGTTGCGGCTTTGAGTCGAACAATTTCTCGCTGGAGCGGGGCGGAAGTTCTCCAGGTAATGATGGAAGCCCACGGAAGGGAGGAACTATCCGATGATGTGCAGCTATCCCGTACCCTGGGGTGGTTTACAGCCCTTTACCCCTTGCGTCTTGACCTCTCATTGTGCCACGATTACCAAACTTTGCTCACCAGGGTGAAGGAACAAATGCGGGCTGTGCCCAGGCGGGGGTTGGGTTATGGTCTTTTAAGGTACTTGCAGGATGGGGAAACCACTGACCGAAAAACAAACTGGACACAATCCCCTGGCTTTACACATGAGGTTAATCCAAAATCCAAAATCAACAACGGATTATCTGTTGATCAAAATCCAAAATCCAAAATCCAAAATCCAAAATTGAATGGTGACATTAGCTGTAACTACCTTGGTCAGGTGCGTCGGGAAAATTGGCAAGGCAATGAGTTATTTCGCCTCCTGCAAAATGAAGACACCGGACCTTTACATGAACCCGACGGTTTACGTCCCCATGTCCTTGATATTATTGCCATTGTAGTGGAAGGCAAGCTCCAGGTTAATTGGTTGTACAGTTCTCATTTACATCACCAAGAAACCATTGCTAAATGGGCAAAGGACTTTGAACAAAATCTCCTTGCCATCTTGGCACATTGTACCCAGCCTGGTGTAGGCACATATACACCCTCAGATTTTCCCTTGCTGCATAGTTCGCAGTCTTACCTCTCTCGCCTATCAACCCAATTCCCCAATTTGGAAGATATTTATCCCCTGTCCCCCATGCAAGAGGGAATGCTGTTCCATACGGTGTATTCCCCGGAAGACGGAGTATATTTTGAACAGGTGACAGGGAGAATTACGGGAACAGTAGATATTGGTGCTTTTAATTTAGCTTGGCAAGCTGTGGTGGAACGCCATCCCGTGCTGCGTAGTGCTTTTGTATGGTCCGGCCAACAACAGGCTGTGCAGGTTGTGAATAAATCCGTGGAATTTGCCATTGTGGAATATGACTGGCGGGATTTATCCCCCCAATTGCAGGAAGAGGAATTAAACCGCTATCTCACCACCACCCGCAGCCAGGGATTTGTGTTAGAGCAACCCCCTCTAATGAGCTTTGCCATGATGCGCCTAGATGACTGCACTTGGCAATGGGTGTGGAACCACCACCATATCCTGGTGGATGGATGGTCCTTACCAATCCTATTCCAGGAAGTTTTGACTATTTACCAATCCACAGTTCAAGGTGTTTCCCCCAGTTTGGCTCCGGTTGCACCTTATCGCCATTATATCCAGTGGTTAGCATCCCACCATGAGGGGTCAGCCCAACAATTCTGGCGGGAAAATCTTGCGGGTATTGACAAACCAACACGTCTACTATTTAGTTCTCTCCCCCATGGAGAGTCCGAGGAAAATCAGGTCGCCTATGAGAAAGTAGATTTGCACCTGGGTGAATTAGAATTTGCTAACTTGCAAAAAATGGCGCAAAGCCAGCGATTAACCCTGAATACCTTGGCTCAGGGAGCATGGGCGTTGATTTTGCAAAAATATGGTGCAGAGCAAGATGTACTATTTGGGGTAACGGTTTCTGGCAGGCCCCCGGAATTGGCTGATATTGAGAATATGGTGGGGCTATTTATTAATACTTTGCCCATGGGAGTGCGGTTTAATCCCACACTCACAGTCGCTGAATGGTTGCAATCAATCCAACAACGCCATGTGCAAATGGGGGAATATGAACATAGCAAGTTGACAGATATCCATCAGTGGATTGGATTTCCCACGGGGGAACCCCTATTTGAAAGTATTTTAATCTTTGAAAATTATCCCATAGATGAGTCTTTAACCAGCCAGGGTGAGGATTTAAGGGTAGATGATATTCAGTTTTATGACAGGACTAATTACCCCTTAACCATCGCTTTTGTGCCCCAGGATGGATTGACTTTGAGACTACATTATGAAACAAACTTTTTATCCCGTGCAGCAGCGAAAATTCTCTTAGCAGAACTGTCAGATTTTCTGGTACAACTGAGTCGCCATCCACAGGCTTTGTTAGGGACAATTCAACTGGCATCATCCTCCCAGCGGCAGTTGGCCATTGAAACCTGGAATGACAATTCCCAGGATTGGGGGGAATTTCGCAGTGCGGATCAACTATTTGCAGAACAAGTAGATAATAATAGGAATCGGATTGCGGTGGTTTGTGGTGCGGATACCCTGACTTACGGAGAATTGTCAACCAAAGCCGATTACCTGGCGGAAATTCTGCGCGCCAAAGGGGTGGGCCATGAGGATATTATTGGCTTATATTTTACCCCTTCCATTAATTTTGTCGTCGCCCTGTTGGGGGTACTCAAAGCCGGAGCCGCATTTTTGCCCCTGGACCCCAATTATCCCCCCTCACGATTGCAATTAATTGTCCAAGATAGCCAGCCCCGGTTGATTTTGTCTGCCGATGATTTGGAATTTCCCGATGTCGCATCCGATTGTCAAGTGGTGTCTTGGTCTACAATTGATGGGACAAATAAAGAGGACTACTCCCTTCTTGGTAGAAGATTACCGGAGTTAAAAACCGCAGAGGCGCAGAGGACACAGAGATTAGGAGAGGGAAATATAGGTAATTTGAGAGGGAGAAGGGAGTATGGGCATATCAATTCCAATTCCCCAACTAAACCATCCCATTTAGCCTATATGATTTACACCTCCGGTTCTACAGGGAAACCTAAGGGGGTGTTGGTGACTCACAAAGGCATACAAAATTTGGTGCGGGCGCAAACTTCCACCTTTGGGGTAACTAGAGAAAGTAAAGTTTATCAATTTGCATCCCTGAGTTTTGATGCGGCGATTTCGGAAATTTTCATGGCCTTGGGTAGCGGAGCAAGCCTCTACTTAAAGCAACCAGAGCAAGAACGGATGCCTGGGCCCCAACTGTGGGAGACTTTAACCGCATGGGGAATTACCCATATCACCCTACCACCATCTTTGTTAGCGGTAATTAAACCAGAGGAATTGCCATCCTTGCAATCCTTAATTGTGGCTGGTGAAGCAGCTTCCCTCAGTCTTTTACAACGTTGGTGTACCCAAGGGCGGAAAGTCTTCAATGCCTATGGTCCCACAGAAGCAACGGTTTGCGCCAGCATGATGGATTGCTCCCAGCTTACCAATGAACCTAGTATCGGACGAGCGATCGCTAATGGTCAAATGTATTTGCTAGATGCCAATTTGCAACCAGTGATTCCGGGGGTACCGGGGGAAATTTATATTGGGGGATTGGGTTTAGCCAGGGGATATCTCCACCAACCGGGTTTGACTGCCGGTGCTTTCATTCCCCATCCCTTCAGCCAAGAACCTGGCGCGAGACTTTACCGCACGGGGGATATGGGGATTTACGACTCCCAGGGCAACATTCGGTTTGTGGGCAGAGAGGATAATCGGGTTAAGTTCCACGGGCACCGGATTGAGCTGGGGGAAATCGAAGCTGCTTTGACAGAGCATCCAGGGGTGGATAATGCGGTGGTATTGTTGCGTTCCGATGTACCAGGGAGACAGAGTTTGGTGGGGTATGTGCTGGGGGATGCACCGGGGGTAAGTTCCACGGAGCTGTTAGAGTATTTATCCCAGAAATTACCCACATATATGGTGCCAAATGTGGTTATGCTACTGGAAGAGTGGCCTTTAACTCCCAATGGCAAAATTGACCGTAAGGCCTTACCGGTGCCGGAAATCCAGACTTCTACGGGGGATGGTTTGGCCAGGGAAAGTAATGAAACTGAGGCGATACTGAGTCGCATTTGGGCTGAGGTTCTGGGGTTAGAAACAGTCCACCTAGAGGATAACTTTTTTGCCGTTGGTGGTGACTCAATTATTAGTTTACAAATAGTTTCCCGGGCCAGGGAAGCGGGATTAGATATTCATCCCCGGGATATTTTTGCGGCTCCGGTTTTATATCAGTTAGCAGCCCTAGCTAAACCATTTAAGGAAGCAGATGCGGATGCAGTGGTGGAACCCTTAACTGGTAAAGTCACCCTGGCTCCCATTCAACATTGGTTTTTTGGCCAAAATTTGCGTATGCCCTATCAGTGGAATCAAGCACTGGCAATTAGATTCAATGATGTATTAGATACTGATGCTTTGGGGGTTGCTTTAGCCGCAGTGGTTAACCACCATGATGCTCTCCGGCTGGCATTTCAACAGTTACAAGACCAATGGCAGCAGTTTTACCCAGGGCCTGCCGCCCCACCATCCTTGTGTATCAAAAATTTTGGTAGCTATCCCTACGATTTGCAACCCTATGCCCTGCAACTAGCGGTGGAAGAAGAACAAATAGGTTTCCATCTCCATCAGCCACCCCTGTTGCGGGTTTTGTATGCTCAGAACCTAGAAGAATACGGCAATGTGCTGTATTTATTTGCCCATCATCTGGTTGTGGATGGGGTATCTTGGCGGATATTAATTGAGGATTTAACCTCCGCCTACCAGCAAGCCGTGGAGCAAAAACCAATTTCCTTCCCTGGAAAAACATCTTCCTATAGGCAATGGACCACATCTTTAAAAACCTTGGCACAGTCGGAGGAAATTACCAAAGATATCTCATATTGGCAAGACATTTTATCCCATGAAACCTCAAAATTACCCGTTGATTATGAATTTTTAGAGGAAAATAATACTGTAGAAAATTCGGTGATTGAATCTGTCAAATTATCACCGAGGGAAACATCTGAACTGCTGCAATCAGCAACTGTAATCTACCACGCGGGGGTGCAAGAGATTCTGCTGGCTGCTTTGTTAAAAACCCTCACAGATTGGCATAATTCATCACCAATTCTGGTGGATTTAGAAGGACATGGTAGGGAAGATTTAGACCATGGATTGGATTTATCCCGGACAGTGGGTTGGTTTACTTCCATTTATCCCATTTTGCTGCAAAAATCCCAGGAAAATATAGACCATGGAACTTTACTCAAAGAAGTTAAACAACAAATGCGTAGTATTCCTCACCATGGAATTAGCTATGGTTTACTGCGTTATTTAAATAATGATCGAACCATAGGAGAAAAGTTAGCTGATGGAAGTAAAGCTGAAGTTAGTTTTAATTATTTAGGACAAATAGATAATCAGCAACAAACTGGTGTGTTTAGTTTGAGTAATGCTCCCACGGGTTGGGGAATTGCTCCCACGGAAAAACGTCCTTATCTTTTAGCGATAAATGCCCGAGTGCAAGGAGAATGTTTACAAATAGATTGGTCTTATAGTAAATGTATTCATTGTCAAGAAACTATTAGTTATTTAGGGCAAAGTTATCTTGATAATCTGCGTTTGTATTTGCAATCATCCTCTGAACAGCAATCATTATCGACATCCACATCTGATTTCTATGTTAGTAGTGATTTTGATTTAGTGGATTTGAGTGATACAGAACTCGATTCTATTCTTGCAGATTTAGAGTGTTAGGAGGAGTGAATAATAAGTAATAAGTAATGAGTAATGAGTAATGAGTATAGATTTCAGGGTTCAATAATGTAATGTTCTAACCTAATTGCGTAGTTCTATATCTGGGAAAGTCTACTCTATGACTCAAATCAGTAAATGACCGAAAAATAAATATAGATACAAGCTCTCCGCAGTCACTTATGGGAAAAACCTGCTTTTCTCTGGAATGATTAAAAAACCGCAGAGGCGCAGAGAGCGCAGAGGAAGAGAAAAAGAGAGGAAAATGAAATAATTTCGATGGAAACGGAAATGATATAAATCCAAAATCCAAAATCTAAAATCCAAAGGCTTTGGTAACTGATTTAATCTTGTTTATGGGGTACACTACCAAAAAATTATTATGAAACTTAAAGATAAAATTGAAAATATTTTTCCCCTAACTCCTTTACAAAAAGGGTTACTGTTCCACTCTTTATATAATCCTGAATCGGCGGTTTATTTTGAACAGTTACATTGTCGGTTAGAAGGGCATGTTTGTGTAAATGCGGTGAATCAAGCATGGCAAACTTTAGTTAACCGCCATGGTATTTTACGGACTGCGATTATTACTAAAGGACAGGCGGAACCCGTACAAATTGTGTTTCGCGATTTGGATTTTAAAGTTGCTCAACAGGATTGGCGGGGTTTAAGTGCTGCTGCTCAAAAACAACGTTTACAAACATTTCTGGAGGAGGATTGTCGCCAAGGATTTGTGATTAATCGTCCCCCTTTAATGCGGGTAACTTTGATTCGTTTGGACGAAGAATCTTGGGAAATGGTATGGAGTCACCACCATTTACTTTTAGATGGTTGGTCCCAAACTCCTTTGATGCGAGAATTCTTTTTATTACATAAATCAATTGCGGAAAATGTAGAAATATCATTACCCCCAGTTCGTCCCTTTAGCGATTTACTCAACTGGATTAAACAAAAAGATAGGGATGCAGAACAGGCATTTTGGCGTAATTATATTGGGGGTTTTGCTAGTCACACTCCCTTACCCATGATGCCCAATCGCCAACCAGCTCATACCGGTAAGAGTGTAGAAATTAGATACAGCATCAACAGCAAGGAAACCACATTGCTGACCCAATTAAGCCGTAATTGCAATGTAACTTTGAATACGATAATTCAAGGTGCTTGGGCAATTTTACTGAATCGTTATAGCCGCAACCAGGATATTGTTTATGGGATTACAGTAGCAGGCCGTCCCCCGGAATTATCAGGGGTGGAAAGTATGGTTGGTCCTTTTATTAACACCTTACCATTAAGGATATTAGTGCCTGGGTCAGTAAGTCTGGAGCAGTGGTTACAAGATTTACAGCAGCAGCAAGTACAAACCCGCAACTTTGAACATTCTAGTTTATTAGATATCCAACGTCACAGTGATGTACCCCTGGGACAACCTTTATTTGAAAGTCTGTTGGCCTTTGAGAATTTTCCCATGGATAAATTCCTCAAAGCCGAAGATTTTGGTTTGTTTATTTCCCAAGTATCCTTCTTTGAAAAAACCCATTATCCCCTGACCATGGTGGTGATTCCTGGGTCAGAAATCCTGTTAAAATTAACTTACCATAGCGATCGCTTCCAACCAGAGGGGATGGAATTGCTACTGCAACATTTTTACCAGTTGTTGTTGAACATGGTAGACAATCCCCAAGCTCCTTTAAGTAATTTGTCTTTGTTGGAATATAGGGAACAGGGAACAGGTTACAGGGAACAGGAAATAGGGAACAGGTTACAGGTTACAGGGGACAGGGAACAGGAAATAGGGGACAGGTTACAGGTTACAGGGGACAGGGAACAGGAAATAGGGAATAGGGGACAGGTTACAGGTTACAGGGAACAGGAAATAGGGAATAGGGGACAGGTTACAGAGGACAGGGAACAGAGGACAGGGAACAGTCAACCGTCAACTGTCAACCATCAACCGTCAACCGTCAACCGTCAACTGTCAACTATCAACCGTCAACCATCAACTATCAACCATCAACCATCAACGAACAAAACAACTCTGCACCAGTGGTTTGCTGATACAGTGGGCAAGTATGGCGATCGCACTGCTTTGGTGTATGGTGAATCTAGTATTACTTATAATCAGCTGGAGTCCCGTAGTAATCAAATTTCTCACTTCCTGAAAAAGCAAGGGGTGGGGCCAGATAAAAAGGTTGTTATTTGTCTGGAACGTTCCCCAGAATTAATTTTGGCCATGTTAGGGGTGGTGAAAGCCGGGGGTGTTTATGTCCCCGTGGATCCAGCATATCCAAGGGATAGAATTGAGTATACGGTTACTGATTGCCAAGCCCAACTAATTTTAACCACCACTGGTTTATCTTCTTTGTTACCCCCATCGGTGCCCACGGTACTCATGGATGGGGAGGATGGATTTGATTTAGAACCAACCACCCCACCCATGGAAGGGAATTCCACCCCCGAACAGGGAGCATATGTGATTTATACTTCCGGTTCCACGGGTAAACCCAAGGGTGTGTTGGTGAGTCAACATAATGTTACCCGGTTGTTTACAAGTACGGAGCATTGGTATGGATTTAACCAGGATGATACTTGGACATTCTTCCATTCCTTCGCCTTTGACTTTTCCGTGTGGGAAATTTGGGGAGCCTTGCTGTATGGGGGCAAACTGGTTATCGTCCCCTATGGCCAAAGTCGCGATCCCCGCAGTTTTCTCCAATTAGTGCGGGAGCAAAAAGTTACCGTACTCAACCAAACACCATCGGCTTTTACCCAGTTTTTATTAGCAGAGGAAGCCGCACTGACCACCGAACCCACAAGTTTAAGGTACATTATCTTTGGTGGGGAAGCCCTGAATTTACAAAGCTTGCGTCCCTGGTTTGAACGCCATGGGGAGGAGAGAACCAGGCTAGTAAATATGTACGGCATCACGGAAACCACGGTGCATGTTACCTATCGGCCCATTAACCGTGCAGATTTAGACAACCTATCTGGTAGTGTTATCGGTCAACCAATCCCAGATTTACAAATATATCTCCTTGACCCCCATGGTAATCAAGTCCCCACGGGGGTAATTGGGGAAATTCATGTGGGGGGAGCTGGTGTTGCTTGTGGTTATTTAAATAAACCCGAACAAAACCAGCAACGGTTCATTACCAATCCAAAATTCAAAATCAACAACGAATTATCTGTTTCTCAAAATCCAAAATCCAAAATCCAAAATCTAAAATTGTATCGTACGGGGGATTTGGGTCGTTTTCTCCCCAATGGAGACTTAGAATACCTAGGACGTATAGATCATCAGGTGAAAATTCGCGGTTTCCGCATCGAAATTGGGGAAATACAAGTGGCAATTTCCCAGTTTCCCGGTGTTCAGGAAAATTTGGTCATTGTTGATGATGGCAGGGATGGACAGCAGTTAATTGCTTACCTGGTGTGCGAACCAGGGGTACAACCAACCATTGAAACCCTACGCCATCATTTACAACAGCACCTACCTGATTATATGGTGCCGTCCCAATTTATTTTCTTAGATAAATTCCCCCTGACAACCAATGGTAAAATTGACCGCAAAGCACTACCAACCCCAGAAATTACCAGGGATAATTTAGGAGTTGCTTTTGTCCCCCCAGAAAATAAAGAAGAAGAAATTTTGGCGCAAATTTGGCAGCAAGTCCTGAAGGTGGAGCAAGTGGGACGGTTTGATAACTATTTTGTCCTGGGGGGAGATTCCATCCGCAGTATTCGGGTGTGTTCCCTGGCAGAGGCGGCGGGATTGCAGGTAGAACTGGAAGAGGTTTTTGCTTACCCGGTATTATCAGAGTTAGCCACAGCAGTCAGGGAAAAGCAGGCACAGGCGAGGGAAGAAGCCGCCCTCACTGCACCATTTTCCTTGGTGGCTCCCCCGGATAGGGAAAAATTGCACGATTGGGCCATTGACGCTTATCCCCTTGGTCAATTACAAGCTGGTATGCTGTTTGAGAGTGATTATGCACAAGGGGTAACAGCTTATAATGACTTATTTAGCTTCCGGGTGCGTATGCCTTTTGACGGAGAAATTTGGTCCCAAGCCTATGCACAGATGCTGGACAGACATTCCATATTGCGTACAGCCTTTTACCTGGGAGAATTTAGCCAACCCCTACAGGTGATTCCCCAAAATACCCCAGCAGCAAAAATTATTTTCTCCGATTTAACTGCTCTCACCCCCGATGAGCAAGCAACTCACTTGGAATCATTTCACCAACGGGAGCGGTTAAATCGATTTGATTGGTCCACTGCACCCCTAATGAGATTTTATCTCCACCAGTTAGACCAGGAAACGGTACAGTTGACCTTTGCCATCCACCATGCAATCCTAGATGGTTGGAGTCTTTCGGTGTTTATTGCAGAGTTGAGTAGTTTATACTTCCATCTGCTGGATGGCAGGGTGCCACCCCTACCCCCATCTCCCCAATTACAATATTCCCGATTTGTTGCCCTAGAACAAGCCGCCCTCCATAGCCAAGAGCAACGTTCATTTTGGCAAACCCAACTAGCAGGAATTCCTTTTACCAAACTACCGCGGTATCCAGGGGCTGGGAAACACAAAACCAAAACAGCCATGGCGAGGGTGGATATTGCCCTACCAAAACCCATTACCTCGGGATTGAAAAATCTCTCCAACCACCATGGGATTCCCTTAAGAACAGTCCTCTTAGCAATTCACATGCGGTGGTTGGCTTTTTGCGCTGGTGAGCCAGAGGTGGTAACCGGGCTGATTTGCAATGGGAGGCCAACGGAATCAGACGGCGATCGCATTTTAGGGTTATTTTTGAATACTTTACCATTTCGTCTGCAATTAGACGGTGGTTCTTGGATTGATTTAATTCGCCAGACTTTTGATGCGGAACAGGGATTAATGCCGAATCGCCGCTTTCCCTTTGCGGAAATCCAGCGGATGCACGGCCATCAACCACTGTACGAAACGGTGTTTAACTTTGTCCATTTCCATGCTTTCCAAGGAATTTTGCAACTGCGGGATGTGGAGTTAATTGAGTCCCGTTCCTTTGATGAAACGAATATTCCTTTGAGTGTGAATTGGAGTCAGGATGTTTTATCCGAGAATTTACTGTTTAATATCACCTACGATAGTAACGAGTTTGACCATCAGCAAATTGCCGCCATGGTAGATTACTGCACCCAAATGTGTGCAGGTGTGGTGGATAATCCCCAAGGTAATTATGCCACTGCCCCCATGGAATTACAGGATGTGGGAGTTGGGGGCAAGGGAGAAGCAATTCTACCGGTTACCCATGCCCCATATTTAACCAGTGCCTATGTCCATTCCCTATTTGAGATGCAAGCGGCGCAAAACCCGGATAAAATTGCTGTAATCTATGGCAATCAAAGTTGGACAAATAGTCAATTAAATCAAAAAGCTAACCAATTAGCCAGATTTTTACGTAGTCAAGGAGTAGATTTAGACCAACCAGTGGGGATTTGTCTGGAACGCTCGTTTGAGATGGTTTACGGAATTTTAGGGGTACTCAAAGCCGGTGGTTGTTATGTACCCATAGACCCCCATTACCCCAGGAACCGCATCCATGCCATGGTTGAGGACTCCAGAACTACCATGGTGTTGAGTGACTCAAAATTGGCTGGTTCGGTTTTAGCTGATGTGGATACCAGGGTGATATTTTTGGACTACCTGGAGGAGGAAATTGCTGCCCAACCCCATGACAATCTGGAAATTCCCATTTTCCCAGACAATATAGCTTATCTAATTTTTACCTCCGGTTCCACAGGCAGGGCCAAGGGAATCGCTATTTCCCACCAATCCCTAGCCCACCACATGGCTTGGTTTGTGGATGATTTGCGGATGAATGGGGATGATGTATTTCTGCAAAAAACACCATTTAGTTTTGATGGTTCCATCTGGGAATTTTGGGCTCCTTTAATGACTGGTGCCAAACTGGTAATGGCTAAACCAGGGGGACATCAAGATAGTGCTTATTTAATGCAGACTATCCAACAACACCGGGTAACTATTTTGCAAGTAGTACCTACCCTGTTGGAAATTCTCCTAGATGAACCAGAATTGCTCAAATGTTCCAGCTTGCGATTGGTATTATCCGGCGGTGAAGCCCTGAAAAAGCGGGTATTGCAGCAGTTTAACCAAACCATGGGCATAGAAATAGTTAATATTTATGGACCGGCGGAAGCAACTTTAAATGCATCCTTTAACCCTTGTCCGGGGGATGACATAACAGATACGGTGCCCATTGGTCAACCCCTGCCTAACACTTATTTATACATTTTAGATAGCCATGGCCAACCAGTACCCATGGGCACACCAGGAGAATTATACATTGCCGGGCTGCAATTAGCCCGTGGTTACTGGCATGCATCGAGACTAACGGCGGATCGGTTTTTGCCTAATCCCTTTTCCGGAGTTAGGGGCGATCGCATGTACCGTTCTGGGGATAGGGTGCGGCTTTTACCCAGTGGGAAGTTGGAGTTTCTCGGCCGCATCGATCACCAAATCAAAATCCGGGGTTTCCGGGTGGAAACTGGGGAAATTATCAGCGTTTTAGAAAGTCAACCAGGGGTAGGGAGAGCCATGGTGAAGGCCTTTTCCTCCCCCAATCAACCCAATCGACTGGTGGCCTATGTGGAGATGGCAGCACCACCCCAACATTGGCAGGAAACCCTACGGTTCCAGGTACGCAATGCCCTGCCTGACTACATGGTGCCATCTTTATTTGTCCGGGTGGATACCTTCGAGTTGTTACCCAATGGCAAAATCAATGTCAATGCTTTACAGGAACCGGAATCAGCAGATATTGCCATTACCACTAATTATGTGGCACCCCGCAATCGGGTTGAAAGCACATTAACGCAAATTTGGCAAGATGTGTTGAAGGTACCCCATGTGGGGATTCACCATGATTTCTTTGAGTTGGGTGGGGATTCCATCGTTTCCCTACAAATCATTGCCAAAGCCAGGGCTGCTGGGATTCATTTTAGTCCCGCCGATATTTTCCAGCATTCTTCCATTGCCCGATTAGCTCCCCAGATTCAGCACCAGGGAATACCAGAGTCCGAGAAAATTTTATTCACATCCGGTGAAGTTCCTTTAACTCCCATCCAACAATGGTTTTTCCAACAGCCTTTGGCCCACCCAGAGCAATCCAATCAAGCCATTTTACTGGATTTAAAGGCGGATATTGCCCTTGGAAGTTTGCAAGGGATGTTAGAGCAGATTACCGCATGCCATGAAGTGTTTCGTTTGCGATTCAGGAGTTTAGATGGTTGGCAACAGTATTTGGTCGAGGATGGACAAACTATTGGTTTTGATACAGTTGATTTACGTGAAATCAACGATGAAGCATTGGAACAGGAAATATCAGCTGTAGGGAATCAGTCCCACGGACAACTGGATTTAGAACATGGGCCATTGGCAAGGGCTGTGTACTTCCAAACTAGGGAAAACACTCAAAATAAGCTGCTGTTAATTATCCATCATTTAATTGTGGATGGGGTTTCTTGGCGGGTACTGTTGCAAGATTTAGCCATGGCTATGCAAACAGCAACGGATGGGATTGGTTTATTTTCTCCCCAGGCTGGTTTTGCTCAATGGGCTGTGCAATTACACCAACACCAAACATCTGAGTTAGCAGGGGACTTGGAATTTTGGCAAGCACAACAAGTTGCATCACCCCTACTCCCCATGGATTTGACTGATAACTTGGCTGGTAACACCGAAGGTAGTACGGCGGAAATTGAATGTCAGTTTACCAAGGAAGAAACAGATAGTTTACTCTATGAACTGACTCGCACTCGTCAAGCCAAAATTCAGGAAACCTTGCTGACGGTGCTGTTACAGGTGGTTACCGATTGGATTGGGAAATCAGAAATTGCGATCGCAACCGAAAGCCATGGCCGGGATAATCGCTTCACCAATGTGGATATTTTACAGTCCGTGGGTTGGTTTACCTCATTGTTCCCCCTGGGACTCCACAAAACCAGCGATGATTTATTCAGTAACCTGGAAGGGGTGAAAGCCCAATTACGCCAGTTACCCCACAATGGATTTTCCTATGGGTTACTCCGCAGTCAAGCGGAATTCGCCCCTACCTTACCCCAAATTCCCCAGGGAATTGTGTTCAACTACCTGGGACAATTTGATGAGAACTTCCCCACCACCGCTCCCTTTACCCCATCTTTGTTAAACTCGGGAGTTGCCCAACATCCCCAAAATCAACGGTATTTCCAACTGGAAGTAGTGGGTTTGATTTTCAATGGCCAGTTGCAGATAAAATTTGTCTATAGCCAAGCATTGCACCAAGAAAGCACAATTCGTCGGTTAGCAAATAACTTTTCTCGCTGCTTGCAAACCCTGCTGGCGGAAAGCCGCACCAGGGAAGAAAGCCGCACCCCTGCTGATTTCCCTTTAGCATCCGTGAACCCAGAACAACTGGCTGTGGTTTTAGAGGGAACCTCTGACGTGGAGGATATTTACCCCCTAGCTCCGGTACAGGAGGGAATGGTATTCCATGCCAATTATGATAGTGCCAGCGGTGCTTACATCCAACAGGTGACGGCTCAAATCACTGGAGTTTTGGATGTGGTTCTGTTCCGCCAAGCTTGGGAATACACCATAGCCAGACATCCCAGTTTACGGACATCCTTTGTCATCCGGGATTTACCGCGGCCCCTACAGCGAGTTCACCATCAGGTCAATTTACCTTTTGCTTACCATGATTGGTCTGATTTGAACAGAGGGGAAATTGCGGAAAAATGGCAGGAATTATTAGCTACAGAGCGGCAGCAAACCTTCTCCCTGGAAACACCGCCCTTAATGGGTTTAACCTTAGTCAGAACCCAACCAGAAAAATGGCAGTTTATCTGGACTCACCACCACCTACTGTTGGATGGTTGGTCATTACCCCTAATTTTCATCGACGTAATTAATTATTACCAAGCCCAGCACCAGGGACGGGAAGTAAACTGGCCACAACCACCAGCCTACCGCGATTTTATTCACTGGCTGAGTAACCAATCTACCACCTCTGCAAAATCCTTCTGGTCCAGTCAACTCCAAGGTTTACAGTCAGCAACTAGCTTGCAATTGACTAACCCCGCACCGGAGGATTACCAAGTTTTGCAAACAACCCTCAGTGAAGAGGTGCATAGCAAACTAATGGCCTTTGCCCAAAGAAATCAAGTAACTATTAACACCTTAATTCAAGGTGCCTGGAGTCTGCTGTTAAGTCGTTATAGCGGGGATGAGGATATTGTTTTTGGGATTACCGTATCCGGTCGTCCCCCAGAACTAGCCAATTCCGGGGAAATAGTGGGTTTATTCATTAATACCTTACCCCTGCGAGTTCAATTAAATGCCGCATCCACCGTCAAATCTTGGCTGCAATTCCTCCGGGATTCTACTGTCACCATCAATCAATATTCCTACAGTCGCTTGGTAGATATTCAGGGGTGGAGTGACATTCCCCGGGGACAACCATTATTTGAATCCATTGTGGTGTATGAAAATTACCCCGTGGAAGAAAGCCTGCGGGATAATTCCGGGGACTTAGTTGTCCATTCCGTGGAATCCCAGGAAAAAACCCATTACCCAGTCACCCTATCCGCCTTGCCTGGTGAAGATTTGTTGCTCAAACTGGCATTTGCCGAGAATGTGGGGGATAGCGCCCAACGTCAACAACTCCTCCAGGGATTGGTGCAGATTTTGTCTCAATTTGCCCATGGTTCACCGGAATTTGTCGGCGAAATTGGCTTGTGCAGCCCCATGGAAGTAGATAAGTTGCGGCAAAATAGTTTACATCACAATCAAAAATATCAACTGCCGTCCCTTTCCCAAACCACAGTCCAGGAAATTATTAGCCACCAAGCATCCTTAACCCCCGATGCACCGGCAGTGGCATGGGGAGAAAGTTGCCTCACCTACGGGGAATTAGAACGCAGATCTAATCAACTGGCCCATGGCTTGCTCCAACGGGGAATTAAACCAGAAACTCTGGTGGGAGTTTGTTTAGAGCGCCATGGTGGTTTATTAGTCGCATTACTTGGTATTCTCAAAGCTGGCGCAGCCTATGTCCCCTTAGATCCGAGTTTCCCCCAAGAACGCCTTGATTTCATGGTTGCGGATAGCGGTTTAGGAGTGATAGTTGCAGACAATATAACTATTAACCAATTTGACCATATATCTGCACAAACCCTAGTGATGGATGCAGCAGGTTTAATGGCCGCAGCCCAACCAGCTACCCCATTACCAGGGATTGTCCATAACCAGTCCCTAGCCTATGTAATTTATACCTCTGGCTCTACGGGTAAACCCAAGGGAGTCCAGATATCACACCAGGCCTTAGTCAACTTGCTCCTGAGTTTCCGCTCATACCCAGGGCTGAGTGCAAGGGATACCCTGGTAGCAGTAACTACCCTATCCTTTGACATTTCCATCTTAGAGCTATTTTTGCCCCTAATTAGCGGAGCGAAATTGGTAGTTGCAGGCCGGGAAACCGTGCGGGATGGATTTGAGTTAAAGCAATTGCTGGAGAAATCCCAAGCAACAATAATGCAAGCCACCCCTACCACTTGGAGATTGCTGTTAACCGCAGATTGGCGACCCCAGGGTTCCTTCCGTGGTTTCTGTGGTGGGGAAGCCATACCCGTTGACTTGGCTGCATCCCTGCTCAACCTAGGTGTGGAACTGTGGAACGTTTATGGACCCACGGAAACCACAATTTGGTCTACCCTCAGAGCCATCAAACAACCGGAGGATGTGCTTTCCATTGGTGCAGGAATTGCCAATACTTCAGTTTACATTTTAGATAACGCCGGTAATTTGGTTCCTCCGGGGGTGATTGGCAAAGTGTTTATCGCCGGTGCTGGATTAGCCAGGGGTTATTTTGGCCAACCCCAACTTACCAGCTTAAAATTTATCCCCCATCCCTTTGGTAATAATCCCGGGGAGCGATTGTATGACACAGGGGACTTGGGACGTTTGCTACCTAATGGTGAGATTGAATTCCTTGGCCGTGGGGATTTTCAAGTGAAAATACGGGGTTTCCGCATTGAACTGGGAGACATTGAAACCGTACTCGCCAATCATCCCGCCATCGCCCAAGCAGTGGTGCAAACTGCTGGGGAAACCCCCTCAGATAAAAAGCTAGTTGCTTATGTAGTTATCCAACCCAACACCGAAAAACCAGACCTAGAAGCCCTGCGGTTATACATATTAGAAAAACTCCCCGATTACATGGTTCCTACCGCTTGGGTATTCCTGGATGCCATGCCCCTCACACCAAATAATAAAATAGACCGGCGGGCTTTAAAACTACCTGACCAAATGAGTGCCGCCACAGGTAATTATATTGCCCCGAGAAATGTGATTGAATCAGCCTTAGCCGAAATTTGGCAAGAACTGATTCAGGTAGAAAAAGCCGGAGTTCAAGACAACTTTTTTGAACTGGGGGGACATTCCTTAATCGCCGCCCAAATTCATGCTCGCATGAAGAAAATATTTGCCATTGACTTTTCCTTAAGGGAATTATTTGATTTCCCCACCATTGAAAAAACAGCCCAGATGCTCCAAGAGCGAGAAACACAACCGGGGCGAACGGAAAAAATATGTCGAGCCTTTTTACGGATGAAACAAATGACACCAGAGCAAAAAGCCCAGCTGCTAGCCCAAAAACGCAAAATAGGCAACGGATGACGGATAGATAACGGATAATGTATAGCGGATAACAGTAGGCAAGGGATAACAGATAATCCAAAATGAAAAAATTACTAGTAACAGGATCGTCAGGACTAATTGGTTCCGAAGTTTGCCTACATTTTGCCCAACAAGGTTGGCAAATTCACGGCCTTGATAATAACCAAAGGGCCGTTTTCTTCGGTTCCCAAGGAGATACACGCTGGAATCAACGGCGTTTACAATCTTTAATTCCCGACTTTACCCATCATGAAATAGATATCCGCCATCGCCAGGATATCCTAGATTTAATCAATAATCTTCAACCTGATGCCATCGTGCATACAGCAGCCCAACCAAGCCACGACTTAGCAGCAACTATTCCCTTTGATGATTTTGATACCAATGCTGTAGGTACATTAAATCTGTTGGAAGCAACTCGCCAATTTGCACCGTCAGCCCCCTTTGTTCATATGTCCACCAATAAGGTATATGGGGATGCACCCAATCAAATCCCCATGGTAGAATTACCGACTCGCTGGGATTATGGGGAGCCTAGCTATGAACAGGGTATCCCTGAATCCTTCACTATTGACCAATCCAAGCACTCCCTATTTGGTGCTTCCAAGGTTGCTGCGGATGTGATGGTGCAAGAATATGGTCGATATTTTGGACTACTCACCTGCTGTTTGCGTGGTGGATGCTTAACCGGCCCAAACCATAGCGGTGTGGAACTCCATGGATTTCTCAGCTACTTGACAAAATGTAATGTGGAAAACCGCACCTATAAAGTGTTTGGTTACAAGGGCAAACAAGTAAGGGACAATATCCATTCCTATGATGTTGCTCGCTTTATTGAGGAATTTATCCAGGCACCCCGTAGTGGTGAAGTTTACAACCTTGGGGGTGGTAAGGAAAATACCTGTTCCATTTTAGAAGCCTTTGAAATTGTTGCTTCACTGACTGGTAAAAAAATGTCCTACGAGTATATAGACAAAAACCGGGAGGGGGATCATATTTGCTACTATAGCGATTTACGTAAAATGAAACAGCATTACCCCAACTGGTCTATTACTAAACCCTTGGAATTGATTTTCTCAGAAATTGTCGCTGCCTGGTCAAATAGACTCCGGGCAATCGCTTAATTATATCTGGGTAACGGCTAAGGGGATGGGAGCAAAAGTATTATGTTTAACATTAAAATCCGTTGAAACCTAACTCCCCAGCCCCCTCGGGGTTCTTAAAGCCTCTGTTCTACTAGTGGTCTGTCCCATAAAATATGATGGTAAAAATAATCACTTGTGGTTCAGGCATCCCTGCCTGAACATTTCACAGCCAAGATGGCTGTGCCACAACCCATCAAGATTAATAGGACAGAGCACTAGTGCTCTATCGCATTAATTTTGTTGGGTGTATATCAGATCCGCCTGGGGTTGAAAACCCCAGTCTAATAGTCAAAGTCATATAAATATGACTATAAAACTAGCCATCAAAACTAATGGGACAAAGCACTAGGAGACAGGTTTGGGGCAGGTTCTTGTGTCAATCCAGGCAACGGATAACAAATAATCTAAAATCTAAAATCTAAAATCTAAAATCTAAAATCCAATGAGTCGCGTAACATTTTTGAATATTTCTTCACCAGGACATGTTTATCCCACCTTGGGATTAGTGGTGGAACTGATTAATAGAGGGGAAAAAGTCACATACTATGAAACCCCCAATTTTCAAGCAGAAATTGAGGCATTAGGAGCATCCTTTCGTTGCAATCCTCCCCTGGGACAGATAGATACCACCCAAGCAGTCAGCCCAGCACAAGAAACAGAATACGATCGCCAATTTAACCTCGTACCTGCTTTAACTTGGATTGCAGGACAAATGCTATCTCCCCTCCTCGAATCAATTCGTGAGGAGCAACCGGATTACATCATTCATGACTCCCTCTGTCTCTGGGGAAAACTAATCGCCCAGATACTCAACATTCCGGCAATTAATTCCATCGCCACTGCGGCATTCTGTCACCGCAGTTTCTATGAGTGTCCAATATTACAAGATAAATTACCTAATCTTTTGTCAGAAGAATCCTTCAGAATGAAGGAATTTCGTAAATATGAACGGATTCTCCGAGAAACCGATGGAGTTCCCCCCATTGAACCCCTGGAAACCTTCACCAATCCCGAACCCTTAAATATCTGTTATTTACCACGGGAACTCCAACCCTATGTGAATAAATTTGACTCCAGCTTTCACTTTGTTGGTCCTTGCAATCCCACCCGGGCAGTTAACTTTGATTTCTCCCTGGAGCAATTACAACCAGGTAAACTGATTCTGATTTCCTTTGGCACCTTTCACGACCCAGGTATAAACTTTTACAAAACTTGCCTGGAAGTATTTGGTGACATGGATGTTCAGGTGCTTCTAGTGTTGAGTCCCACCACTGATCGTAATTTGTTGGGGGATATACCTGCCAACTTTATCGTTGTACCCACAGGTACCATTCCCCAACTGGAGATATTACAGCGTACAACCCTATTTATTAACCACGGGGCAGGGGGCGGTATCAGGGAGGGGGCTTGGTATTCGGTACCGATGATTCCCGTTCCTCAAACCTATGAACAGCAATTGATATCCCTTCGCGTCCAGGAGGAAGGAGCGGGAATTATGATTCTCCCTGATGAAGTTAATCCCCAACGGTTACGGCAAGCAGCACAACAAATATTAAACGATCCATCATTCGGGGTAAACAGTGGTCGTCTGGGTGATGCTTGTCGTACAGCTGGAGGAGCCAAGCTGGCAGCTGATGAAATTCTCCAGTATATGGATGGGTTGAAAAATCAGAGTAATCAGAAATTAATTAATACATAAATATGCCTGAAATCAGTGTTATTACTTAACACTTTTGCATCTGAAATAAATATAACAATGGACATATTGGTTAGGACAGTTGAAGAGATGAGGTGATGAGGAGGTTAGGAGCTGAGGGAATGAGGGAAGGAGTTAAAACCCTCAACTCTTAACTCTTAACTCTTAACTCTTAACTCTTAACTCTTAACTCCGAACTGTCAACCGTCAACCGTCAGCTGCCAACATCAAAAAGTTAGACTACTGTAAAGAACAACATCAAGGTGATTGAAAACAACCTGGAAATATGAGATATATCCGTCAACTACTTGCATTAATTCGTGAACTTCGGAACTTTAGTTTATTTTGGCTGGGACAGTCCCTGTCTGAAATCGGAACACGTTTAACAGGATTTGGTTTAAGTATCTGGGTATATCAAAACACTCATGCCGTTGCCCAACTAAGCCTAGTTTTATTTTTTACAACATTACCAGGTGTATTAATCACTCCCTTTGTCGGTGCATTGGTAGATAAATGGCATCGCAAATCAACAATAATTTTTAGTGAGATAGGTGCAGCTGTGGTGACAGTAACACTTGCTTTACTGCTACTGTTTGGAAATCTACAACTCTGGCATACCTATGTTGCTGCATTCTTCACATCAATCTGCGGTTCTTTTCAAATGACAGCAAAAGCAGCGGCTTTACCAATGATGGTTCCTAGTAATCAAATAGGGAGAGCCAATGGCTTGATACAGTTTAGTTCAGCAGTAGGACAATTAGCTGCACCAGTATTTGCTGGTATTATCATAGTTAAGTTACAATTCCATAGCTTACTATTGATTGATTTTTTTAGTTACTTTATTGGCTTGTTCACATTATTAATTATTGACATTCCTCAGCCAGAACCTACTATTAGTTCAACCAAGGGAATGGCTTCTATTATCGATGATATTATTTACGGCTGGGGAAACATTTCTTCCCGCATTTTTCTGATGATAATATTGGCATTCATGACAATTAATTATTTTGTGAATGGCATGACCACAGTCTTGATTAATCCCCTCATATTATCCTTTTCTACACCAACAATATTTGGTAGTGTCATGTCAATCGCTGGCTGTGGAATGATTGCTGGCAGCATTTTTATGAGTATCTGGGGAGGATCAAAAAGATCCATATCTCCCTTGTTTCTATTTTCTGCTTTAAATGGTATTGCTTTAGTAATTACTGGTTTAAAACCCTCTATCTGGCTGATTACATTGGGCATATCTCTTTCGTTTTTTACCCTGCCTATTGTTTTGAGTACTAATAATACAATTTGGCAAAATACTGTACATCCAAACGTTCAAGGACGTGTACTAGCGTTATTTTACACCATCACAGGCTTGGGTGCAGCTTTGGGTAATCTCAGTGCTAGTCCACTCACTGACATAATTTCAGCACATATGATGAATGCTGACGGCATACTTGCTAATACTATTGGCAAATTAGTTGAAACAGGACCAGGGCGGGGAATTGGACTCTTGATGGTTATAGAAGGGTTGGTGATGTTATTTGTATCAATCATTTTGTACAATTATTTCTCTTCTCGACATATAGATCGAGAATTACTAACGGTCGATATAAAAATTGATGGTGTAAAAATACAATAAATTAAAATTAGTAATTTTTGATGTTTCATATGAAAAAACTTTTTTCATGGTCGAATAAAATTGAGGTAGCAAAAGAATCTATCTTCAAATGTGCGGGAAATATATTACGAACAAGAATCTTCATCAAAGGAGTCAATAATCATTTAGATATTGCAAACAATACAAAGATACTTAATTATGATATTGTTCTCAAAGGTAGTGGTAATAGTCTCAAATTTGAACATGATTGTAGTGCAAATGGTAATCACGTATCTTTGACCATGTGGGAAGAAGGAGATGAAGAAAAATATGATTAAAATATTGCATAAACTTCTGCCTTCGACCCAGAGAAAGCATCACTGGTCTAATGAATTGGGCGTTAATAAACGTATCGAAATTAAAGGCACTAATAACCAAGTCGTGATTGGCACTGGCACAAATTTCTACAATTTGCAAATTGTCATTCATGGTAACAACAATAAGCTTTCAATTGGAAAAAATTGCATTTTTACTGGCCTTATGGAAATGTCCGGCAATGGTAATGAAATTACCATTGGTAATGGGACAATTCTTGGCGGAAATGTGCGTTTGATTGCCCATGGAGGAAAACACATCAGAATTGGTGAGAGTTGTCAAATCGCTGATTTAACTGATATCCGGACAACAGATAGTCATTCCATTTTGAATGCAGAGGGCGAACGCATTAATCCTGATGACAATATTGAGATTGGGGATCGGGTTTGGCTGACCCGTGAAGTTATAGTATTAAAAGGTGCAATCATTGGTTCTGATTCAGTGATTGGACCTCGTTCCATCATTACTAAACAAATCCCACCTAACTCACTTGCAATCGGAATTCCTGCTAAAGTGGTGCGGAAAAACATCACCTGGTTGTTTGAATCTATATAGATAGTGCTGTTTCTAGTTATAGAAGCTGTAAACTTTAAGCTCAGTCAGGATTTGAGACCCTATAGTACCAATGAATGGGGGGAATTCCAGCATAACAATTGGTGAGATAGCGGTTGAGTTTTCTTTCCCAATATTTGAAAGTTTTCAGTAAGGGTTTGTTATCAGGACTCAAACCAAGTTGGCGCATGAAGGGTTTAATGATTGTTACTTTGCGTCGTCCACCTAATTTTTTATACTTGGTTTGGAAGTAACCATCTTCTGATAGATTCCACTTTTCGCGGATGTGTTTTAAACTTTCCAAAGTCCAAGCATCGCTCCAACGCAGCATAAAGAAATGTATATCTGTTAATTCTAGGGGAGGCCCGGGAACATAGGTAACAAGAGCATCCGGTTCAAAGTATATCTTACCTCCTGCAGCTGCTACGGTCATGCAAAAATCAAGATGTTCTTTGGTATTGAGCATTTTTTCATCTAACATACCGATTTGCTCAAATATCTCCCTACGCACGAGTACGCAGTGAAATTCTGCTAACTCGGTTTCCATGCGTTGAAGATGAGGACGAAGCTCTGCAACTTGATGACCTTGTTTATACATTTTTTCACGTAGATGCCGCCTACCGTGAATGTCGGTGACAATGTGAGATTCTCCCCCTGCAAAATGAACTCTTTGGTGTATGGGTTCTTTTTCGCACATTAATGGACCAACTACTGTAGCTCCTGTTTCCTCCGCACATTTGACTAAGGCTTGTAACCAACCGGGTGAAAATATCACATCATTATCAACAAACACTAGGTATTTGGTATCCACCTGACTTAAACCAATATTACGAGCATGGTTGGGTGACAGGTAGTAGTAAGTGCGAATGAGTTGAAAGTTTTTCTCTTGAGCTTGGGTTGCTAGGTATTTTTTCACTTTAGTTGGTGAATTACCATCTACATAGATGAGTTTGAAAGGAATGTCTGTATATTGGTAAATGCTTTCTAGGGAGCGTTGGGTACAGCTAAACCGTTCGCGGGGGACAACAACTATGGTAACTTGTGGTTCTTGCATGGTTTTAAATCCTTACTTGAAATAGTCAGTCTTTGTATATCTTGAGTGATGAAAATTTTGCGTGGTTCAGGCATCCGGGGCCTGAACATTTCACAGCCAAGATGGCTGTGCCACAACTCCTGGTGAACTAATAGGACAGACTAGTAGTTGATTGTGTAAAAGCTGCTGATAAATGGTGATTAGTTCACTGTTGAGCTTGTTCATTTCGTATTTCTCCTGGACGCGGATTCTGCCAGCAGTACCCATTGACTGCCATAGTTGGGGATGGGATATGAGATAATTTAATTTATTAGCGATGGCATCTGAGTCCCGTTCGGGGACTAAAAATCCAGATATTCCATCTTCTACTAATTCGGGAATACCCCCGTGAAAGGTACTAATTACGGGCAAACCCATTGCCATTGCTTCTTTTAGGGTGTTGACTGGTGCATCTTGATTTCCGTCACTGGCGGTGACACTCGGAGCAACGAAGATATGACAGTGGTTGAGTATGTTGACAATTTCTTGTTGTTGTTTCCAACCCAGGAGTTTAACTATGTGGGTGATGTTGAGTTCTGCAATTAATTTCTGGAATTGCTCTAAGAGTGGTCCATCACCAATAATGTTAAATTCAATATTGGGATAGGTTTGAGCAACTTTGGCAATGGCACCAATGGCATATTCAATACCTTTCTTTTCCACCAAACGACCAATAGTAGCAATTTTAACTCGACCATCTTCAGGGAAAAAACGAGGCTTGTAGGTAAATTTCTGACAATCAATTCCCGAACCGTGGACGAGAATTTTCTGGGGATTGCAACCCAAGGCAACAGCCTTATTTTGAAAAAATTCACAGTTAGCTAAGAAAAAGTCTGCTTCTTGGAATAATTCGGTGTAAACGCCATCACCCCACTTTGGTAAAATTTTACTGATGTCTGAACCCCGAAAGGTAGCTAATATTTTTCCTTGTAGTAAACCTAGTTGGCGAAACCATACCCCTTTCACCCCCAAGGTACTAAACTGGCAGTGGATAATATCGTATGATTTTTGACTCAGAAATGGGATACCTTGGTAGAATAACTTAAACTTTTTGACTTGTTTCCCATACCTGGAGCGATTAAGTAATTGCAAGCATGCCCAAGGGTTTTGATGAAAGTGGGTTAACAGTAACCAAAAGGCTTTGAGTTGACACCATAATTTAGTTTTTGGTTGCTTGGGGGAATAGTAAGTATGCTCTAAAAGATGATATTTTTCTACTATGGGATGTACCTTGTTAACTTTATCTGGACGACCATTGAGAGCATATATATCAACCTCATGTCCTTTGTCAATGGCTCCAGCTATCTGATTGAGAATAAAGGCTTCTGATAATACTGGAAATTGAGCCACGATAAATGCTATTTTCATTGTTTTTAGATATGAATTTGACTCTAGGGTGGCCATTGCTCTTCTTTGCGTCTTTGCGCCTGGAGCGTGAGATAAAAAAATATTTATCCGAGAAATCATACTGAGCTAGTTTGCACAGATAAAGGTAATATTGTTTGCCTATTAACTTTTTGATTGAGTAATTTTGCGTAGATTTCGACTAATTCATCGTTGAGCTTGTTCATGTCATATTTTTCTTCTACGCGGATTCTGCCAGCAGTACCCATTGACTGCCATACTTGGGGATGGGAAATGAGATAATTTAATTTATTAGCGATGGCATCTGAGTCCCGTTCGGGGACTAACAATCCCGATACCTGGTTTTCGACTAATTCGGGAATACCCCCGTGGAAAGTACTAATTACTGGCAAACCCATTGCCATTGCTTCTTTTAAGGTGTTGACTGGTGCGTCTTGATTCCCGTCACTGGCGGTGACACTCGGAGCAATAAAAATATGGCTGTTGTTGAGTATTTCTATAATTTTTGGCTGCTCTTGCCAACCCAATAATTTAACAATATTATTTAGCTTTAATTCAGTAATTAGTTGTTGCAAATGTGTTCTTAATGGACCATCACCCATAATATTCAATTCAATATTGGGATAGGTTTGAGCAACTTTGGCCACGGCACCAATGGCATATTCAATACCTTTCTTTTCCACCAAACGACCAATGGTGGCAATTTTTACTCGACCATCTTCTGGGAACAAACGAGGCTTGTAGGTAAATTTCTGACAATCAATTCCCGAACCATGAACCAGGATTTTTTGGGGATTGCAACCCAAAACAAGAGCCCGATTTTGAAAAAATTCACAGTTAGCTAAGAAAAAATCTCCCTGTGCAAACAAGGATTTGTAAACATGAATCCCTTGTTCTCGCACATATTTACTAATATCTATACCGCGAAAGGTAGTGACAATTTTTCCTTGGATAATACCTGCTTGACGCAGCATCAGAGCTACTGGCCCCAAGGTGCCAAATTGACAATGGATAATATCGTATTTACCCTTGCCCAAAAAGGGTATGGCTCTGTAAAAAAGCTTTAATGATTTAGCTTGGTTGCCATACTCAGAAGAATTGAATAATTGCCAATATTTTAAGGGATTTTTCTGCAAATTTTGCCCCAACAAACCATAGGCTTTGAGTAGACGTAACCACTTATTTTTAGGTCGTCTGGGAGCATAATAGGTATGTTCCAATAGGTGATATTGTTTGACTATGGGATGTACCTGGGAATTCTCTACACAGCCACCGCCATCCACTGAACAGGCATAGATATCTACCTCATGTCCGCGATCAATTAAACCTGTAATTTGATTGAGGATAAATGGCTCTGATAATACAGGAAAACGCCAAACTAGGAATGCTATTTTCATAGTGAAAAACTCTAAATAATAAGAACACAACCGACAGTTTTAATTCTCAATAAATCCTTTATTTTGACTTATTACTTATTACTTATTACTTATTACTTAATTATTCATGGTTTGTAGTACTGAGGGAAGTTGAGAAGAGGGATAATGGATACAGCTAACTGTTCCTGGCTGTAGATGTAATCGTTTAGTTGATGCATCCATACCGAGGATTTGAGTAATCATGCTTTTAATGACTGCATCATTGGCTACTACCAACCCAGTAACTAAAGGCTGGTGAGTGGCCTTATTGGTAGAAGCAACCCCTCCTTCAGAAATACTCTGGGAAGCATTGGCTACCGCCAACTCAGGTTTTGCCATTAAGCCTCTATTTTCAATTGCTTTTTGCCAAAGTTGGGAGAAATCTTGCTGCAAAACCTCTAGTTGTACTGTTTGTGGATGGTGTTGAAGAATTTGTTCTGTAATTACTTGGCCATGGCTTATGTGTTCAGTAATACTAAAGTTGATAGTGGTATTTTTTAATGAGTTAGTTAATTTGTCTATCTGTTGTAAACCTATGGTTCCGGATGGCACCATAAATAAACGCAAACCTTCACTGGCTTCTGAAACCTGGAGCAAGGGATTATCCCCTGTTGGGGCGGTGAGATTCATCCCTGATAATTGTCCTGAATCTAAACAACCATCAGCAAAATCTAATACATTAATTCCGCAATTAGACTGTTGAATACAGTGATAGCGTTCGGGTTTTATACCCAAGGCAGTGCTAATTAAAGCTCGGTTTGTCCCACCATGGGCAATGATTAACAGGGTTTGCCCTATATGCAGGGGTAATATTGACTGCCAAAATTGACGAATGCGCTTGTAGAGCTCAACAGCAGGATAAAAAACAGATGCGGATGCGGATGCAGATGCAGATGCCCCATCTACTTGCATATAAAACTCATGGGGACGGTTTTTCCAGGTATGATACTGTGTGGGGAAATTTTCCCGTACATACTGGAAACTCAAACCATGCCAATTTGGTAAATCAGTTTCTCGCAATTGGGGAGTTATACGGATTATACCGGAGTTCATTGCAGGTGCGATCGCTTGCAATATTTCCTCTGCCGTATCCCGCGCTCTTTTGAGAGAACTAGAATAAATTGCGTCGAATTCCACCCCCTTGAGGAAATCTCCAATTTGGCGAATATCTCTGCGTCCGACTTCGGTTAATACTGATTCATCACTACTTCCTTGGTATAAACCGAGATTATTATAAGTACTTTGCCCGTGACGTACAATAACTACCCGGGTAGTTTGACTTTTGACTTTTGACTTTTGACTTCCGCGAAGCGGTTGACACTTTTCAGGCTTCCATTGCATAGGTACCTCCTTTCTCTGCATCTCTGCACCTCTGCGTGAGACAAAATAGATTTGCATACTTACCAGCCACACCCATCAATTCCTTATGAGTGCCTTGCTCTACAATGCCTCCATTTTCAACGTAGAGAATTAAATCTGCCCCTTGGACTGTTTGCAGATTATGAGCAATCAAAAACGTTGTCCGTCCCTGGGTAAGCTGCTCTAAAGCTTCGGTGACAACCCTTTGACTCCTATTATCCAAACCTGCGGTGGGTTCATCGAGAATGACAATTGGAGCCTGACGAATGGCAGCACGAGCAATGGCAATTCTTTGTCTTTGACCCCCAGATAATGTTCCCCCGCGTTCGCTCAAAATGGTATCGTAACCTTGGGGTAGTTGCATAATAAAGTCATGGGCATTTGCCAAACGTGCTGCTGCTTCTATTTCTTTGTCAGTTGCTCCAATTTTTCCGTAGCCAATGTTTTCCCTGACACTCACCGCAAACAAAATACTTTCTTGTAAGACAATGCTGATTTGTTGACGCAGGGAATCTAGGGTATATTCTCTAATATCTTGCCCATCGATGAAAATTTTTCCCGTTACTGGATCATAAAGCCGGAGAATTAGGCTCAGTAGAGTTGACTTACCACTACCAGAAGCACCAACTACAGCCACTTGTTGACCTGGTTTGGCGACTAAATTAATATGTTGGAGTATTTCCTGGTTTGATTGGTAGCCAAAACTAACATTCTCAAATCGAACTGCACCAACAAAGGGATGTGCTATTTCTGCCTTTGGCAAATCTTGTACCTGAGGCTCATATTCCAACAGCTCAATGACTCGCTCCCCAGAAGCAGTAGCCTTAGCAATTTGTCGGGCTTGATTAGAAATTTTCCGCAGGGGTTCAAAGGAGTTTTTCAGGTAACTAATAAATACTAATAATTCTCCTGGGGTGAGGGCTTTTTGCTGTACTACCTGTGCACCTCGCCACAATACCACCGCCATAATCGCTGCCATTAACACCTGTACGGTTCTTTGGAGTGCGGCTGAAATTCTCAACGATTGGATAGCTTCTGTCAAACTTTTATTGTTTTGGACTGTAAAAATATTGTCCAGTTGATGGTGGAGGGACAAGGCTTGCACTACCTTAATTGCACCTATGGTTTCGCCAGTCGTCGAAGCCAAAACCCCTTCGGAATTGCAATGCTGACGGGAAAAACTACGGATACGCTTGAGTAAATGGGTGTTCAATAATACGAATAAAGGAAAAACTGTTAGTGCTAATAATGCTAATTCCCAATTCAGCCAGCACATGACTGAAAACATACCCAACATTACTGCTGAATTTCTGATCAAAGGTAAGGCGGTGCTAGTGGCCACATGTCTGATTTTGCTAATATCAGTCGTCACCCGAGTAATCAAGTCTCCACTCTTGAACTGCTGATGAAAAGATAAGGAAAGACGCTGCAAACGAGAGAACACATTACCCCGTACTTCTGACAATATCCGCACCACAGCCAAGGATATACCATAGGTACTGAGGTAAGAAGTTATACTAGATAAACTAGCGATCGCCACAATGGATACAGCCAACAGGCTGAGTAATAACATTGGCGACATCCCATAAGTTTCAGCAGGGGAATTGCTGTGTGCTGGAATCAAAATATGGTCAAATACATATTTGAGGGGCCAAGGTTCTAGAAGTCGCAATCCTGTTTCTACAAGTAATGCCAATAGAGAACCTGATATGAGGAATTTGTGCTGGAGGATATAGGGCGAAAATTTGAGCAAAACTTGCCAAGCCTTGGGTATTAATTTCTTTTTCTTGACAGGTTTTTTACGGTTGCAATATTTCATGTTTGTTATCTATGCATCAATACCTGTTGATTTGTTTTCAGAAATGTTTTCAGAATATTAGTAGTATTATCAGCGCCATTGAGGTTAAATAGATGAGTATAATTAGTATTTATTTCTTTGTTTAAACAACTAATAATTCTTTGTGCAACATGATTAGGTTGTAAATCCTCTGGATTAATTACTTCCACAATTCCTAATTCTGCTAACTTCTTAGTTCTCATTAGTTGTTCTTGGTCTTTGCTATAGTGACCAATAGGTACAACCATAGCACGAACACCTGTTTTGAGAATATTCATGGTAGTATTATATCCAGTTAAGCTGATGGAAAGGTCAGCATTTTGCATATATTCTAGTAATCTATGAGTATATCTTTGTAAATTGACATTTTTCTTTGTAGATGCTGCTTGTTGCAGTTGAGTAAATAATTCCTCTGGCATAAATGGTCCGGTAAATATCTGCATTTGATGGGGAATTTGGGACTCAAGTAAGCTGCTGGCTTCTATGACCGATTCTAGAAGTTCATATCCCAATCTCCCACCTCCAACACTGACTAAAATAGTTGGATGATGATTATTTTTATTATCTATTTCATGGGTATTTTCTTTCGATTTTACGGGAAATGATTGGGCAACAAATCCAGTTGCTTCAATTTTACAATTAAGTTCCCTATATTTGGGGAATGTTGATGCAAAGTTTTGGAAATTAGGGTCGGAATGATATAATATTAGATCAAAATATTGATTAATTAAGTAACAAATTATATCGACTTCCTCATCTAGATTTTGTCTACCAATAAAATCCCTGACACTGGAAACAATTTTAGTATGGGGATAATTAGCTTTGATATGTTCTAACAATGGTAACAATTCAAAGAATAATTTATGCCTGCCAAAGGGAAAAAATTCTGTAATCAAACAGTCAGGTTGTATGAGGTCAAAATTAGTAATTAATTGATTCCTTCTCATATTTTTAATTTCCTCCACCTCAAGGGAGCCTTCTGCTATTTGAAATTCTCCATCCTCTAGCCACAAGGCTGGTAAATTTATCAATTCTACATTGCTAGGAATTGGAAATTCTGCAATAGGTGGGCCTCCATTCACAAAATAGACTTGAAAATCTGTTGCTAAATGACGAATAATTTCTGTACTGCGAACCAGATGACCCATACCTGTCAAATACTGACAATAAAACATTATTTTTTGCATAATTTTTGACTCTTATTTTGATGATTAATTAAAAATACTGATTATATTTACTAGACTAGTATTGACTAACTAGAAGCAATTTTTGTGTTTTTTTTGGATGAATATAACTGAGTTTTGATTCACTTTCTTTGAAAAATAAAAGTCTGTTAATATAATGGGTAATACGGGGTAGTGCATTCATATCCAGTTTAATTTTAGGAGCAAGTTCGTCTGTTGTAGATAGTAGATTTAAGAGAGAATCCATGAGTAATTCCGGAGTCAAATTATCTGGATGAACTACTGGGAATAATCCCAATCTATTCATTCTCCCTGACCGCAATAATTGTTCTTGGGATGGCTGAACTCGCGGTACAATCAATGCGGGTTTTGCCGCCGATAAAATTTCACAAACGGTATTATATCCAGCCATAGAAATGATAGTATCTGATGCAGTGATGTAACTCATTAAGTCATCAGTAAAGTCCCTTATTTGTACTTGGGAGTATTTTTCCGCCTTCTGGAACAGTGCTTGTTTTTCAGGAGTTGACATTTCTGGGCCGCAAAAAATCAAACTTGTTACCTGATGTTCTTGTGGTAAAAAAGCTAAAGCATCTAGATAAGTATTCAGCAAATGATAACCATCTTGTCCACCACCTGGAGTTACCAAAACCAATTTTTCCCCTGGAGATAGCTGTAATTCTTGATGAATTTCATTAATATTTTTAGTTTTTGATTGGCGATGAATATAACCGCAATAGCGTATTTTATCAGCTATATCAGCAGAAAATTGATATTTTTTGCAAAAGTCGAAAACTTCTGGCATCCCGACAACTAGCAGCTGATCGTAAAACTTTTCTATTGCCTGATAATAGTAGCGATCGCGCCATTGTGCAATGGTTTTTTTCGGAGTATCGAGGATATCTCGTAATAATAGCACCAGTTTGGTTTGTGGCAAATTATGCTGAATATAATTGAGGGATTGTTTTAACTCATCTTGCAAACCATAGGGCTTTTTATCTACCATCACCAAATCTGGCTTATAATTAGCGATCGCAGATAAAATTAAATCTGATCTGAGTTTGACAGTTTCATCGATATCTGTACCCAAATACTTGACTGCAACTTTACCTGTTTCTCCTCGGTTGAGACAAGGTAATTTGATATAGTCCAGTCCTATGGGTAATCGAAATCCTTGTAACATGGGCGAACCAGACACCAATAAAATGGAAAGGTTTTCTATTTCATCGAGTAGGTGTTCGCATATCCCTAACATTCTGCGGATATTTCCTAAACCATATGCATCGTGGGAATAAACCAGCAGTTTCATGATTTTTACTCTCAATTTTTATGGTGTGAATGCAGCATCATACATCTATAAAATAATGGTTCAAAAATAAGTGACTTTTCCGACTGCATTAATCTAACTTTGGTTATTATTGTATACGCAAATAAAATCCTGTCTAATCTCCCCTAGACTTGCTCATGTGACGTAAATACCCATGAAGGAACCCCATTACAAAATTACTGGTGTGAGAAAAAAGCAAACAAATTTTGTTTTTTCTATGGATATAATCACTATTTTGTATGAACCCTGTATGAAATCTTCATGAGAGAATTCTCACGATTAAAATTATCTATATATAGTATCTTTGTATACAAAGCTTTTTTCGCTTTGTGCAAATTTTTACACTCATATTATTTGGGATTTTAGATTAATGGCTGAGAATTTCCGCCGCACATATATATATGGATGGGAGTTCCCTGCGTGTCTCCCATAGTTTTGCTCAATCCATCTGTTCCAGATTTAAATAAAATTCAGTTTTAAAAAAGTAGTTATTTTTGGGAATTTTTGAGGGTTCATTTACCATCCTTCAACCATAATTATTTTCCATGTCAACTATTTTTTGGAAGACTTTACCTATTAGTTTACAAATTTTTTCATTCACGTTTTTCATACAACAAAAAGTTCATGCCCAGGAAAAAAAGAGTGATTTTTCAGTCCTGAATCAAGCTACTACTAGAGATAAATATCCTCCTCGCATGGATGTAAATATCTCTCCTCCTCAATTTTCCCAAGCCTTCCCACCATCACCAACTACCAAAAAGACAGAAATTAAAGAACACAAAACAGAAAATCACCCCTTTGCAAGCAGTTTACACCCTTCTCAAACTCTTTCCCAAATAGAGGCATCGATGATGGGAGAACTAACAAGTGTTGCAGAATTATCTGATATTCAACCCCAAGATTGGGCATTACAATTTCTCCAATCTTTACAACAGCGTTATAAAAATATTCAGGGATATACTGGTGAAAATTTGCAGAAAAATCGCCCGATTAATCGCTACGAATTTGCCGTCTTATTGAATGCCGCACTATTGCGAATCAATGAATTACAGAATACTCAAGTTGGGATTTTACCGACACAAAAAGAATTAGAAACTTTACAAAGATTACAAAAAGAATTTGCCAAAGAATTAGCTACCATTCGCAAAAAAATAGATAAATCAGAGGAAGCAATTAGCCAAAGATTTTCTACAACGACTAAATTATCAGGAAGAGCACAATTTGTTACCACTGCTGTAGGTAGAGGCAACAAAGCTGATAATAGTGGAGAAGCCACGGATAGTAATATTACTTTTAGCAATAGTATCAGATTAAATTTTGATACCAGCTTTAATGGTAAAGACAGACTGAGAATCGGTTTGAGAAGTCGTAACATCCCCTCCACAGCACAAGCCACTGGAACAGATATGGCGCGTTTAAGCACTCGGGGTGATAGTGACAACAATTTAGAAGTAAGTAAGATCGAATATCGCTTCCCTGTCGGCGAAAAATCCCGAGTTTCTATTGCTACCAAAGGTGCTGGTTTTACAAACGTGGCTGACACCCTCAATCCATTTGTGGATAACAGTACCAAGGGTGCAATTTCTCGTTTTGGACGGCGCAACCCTATATATCGCCAAGGAGGAGGGGCGGGAATTGGGATTGAATATGAATTGAGCAATCAACTCAATTTCGGCATTGCTTATAATACTTCGGATGCAGATAAACCAGACACTGGGTTAAGTAATTCAGATTACGGAATAATTGCTCAGTTGACTTTTATACCCAGTAGTCGAGGAAAAATCAGTTTCACTTACGTACATTCCCATAACAGTATTAATACCAGAACAGGTAGCGCAGGTGCTAATGATCCCTTTAATGATGCCAGTGAAGCAATTAGTGCCAACTCTCTGGGGTTGCAGGGAACATTTTCTGTGAGCAGTAATCTCACTTTGTCTGGTTGGCTGGGATATACCAGGGCTACAGCTAAAGATTTACCTAATAACCCGACTGCAACTATTTTTAATTGGGCTGTTACCCTAGCATTAACCAATTTGGGTAGGGAAGGAAGTGTAGCTGGTATTGTCATTGGTCAACCACCCAAATTAATAGATAATGAATATCAGGTTGCCAAGGAAACAAGTACAGACAAAGATACGTCTCTACACTTAGAAGCTTTCTACACTTTCCCAATTAATGATTCCATTTCTATTACCCCCGGCATATTGATAATTACCAATCCGGAGCATAACAGTAGTAATGATACCGTTTACGTCGGTACCCTGCGGACAACTTTTAACTTTTAACCGCGCCTAAATGAGCATTTATTCTTTCTAATAGCTCTTTAAATCGAAAGGGCTTAGTCATATAGTCATTGGCTCCAGATGCCATAGCCACTGTTCTATCCTTATCATCTGTACGAGCAGTAACCACAATAATCGGAAAAGTTTTTCCTTGACTTCGCAATTCTTTGAGAACTGTCAAGCCATCTTTCACAGGTAGACCTAAATCTAACAATAGCAAGTCAACTTTACTACTTGCAACTTGATTGATTGCAAGATTGCCATCTTCAGCTATTTGAGTTTCAAAGCCATGTTTGCGTAGCCCTTTGTCTACAAAGGCAGCAAGCCTTGCTTCATCTTCAACGATTAAAATTTGTTTCATGTTATGTGCGTCTGCCCAATAAATTTAAGTCTTCTGTGCAAAATTGCAACTAAATTCAAGCCAGTCTATGGTGATAAACGCAGTTTTCATTTTTATAACAGAACTTGAGAACTTCTGCCTTGCATTGCCATGATATATGAGAATAATTGTCAAGAAACTCTAAATTTTAACGTGGGCAAGGTTTTAGATATTAAATTATTCTCTAGCAAGTTATAGGAAGAATACGTTTTCTATAAGCCAAGTTACTTTGTATTTATTATGAAAAGTATATTATCTTACTTTTAGCCTTTAAAGGTAGATACTCAATATGTATTACTTATGATTACTATAGGCAAAGACTGTTGATATGTCTGTACATTATGTTTTGGCATATTTATGTGGTGAGAAACAACTATATTTACTCTAGCAAGAGTTTTATAGAAATAAAATGAGAATTTTTTCATCTGTCTTCCCTCCCGGAGACTCCCGCTATATTGGTACTCCAATTAGCGGCGAGAGGAAGGGAGGGGCAAGGTTTACGCTGCATACGAGTAACCATCCTTTTTGTGAATAGGTGTACAATATTTGTGACTTATTCCTTGAATTAGTCCATTTTTAGTTGAAATATTGAAACTGCCAGTAGTTCTAACGGCAACACGTCCAGCGTATTCCCCTACTTTTTTACCAGTGGTGACAATCGCTTTGACGATATCTCCAGTTTGAAAGCCTTTTACAAACTTGAATATAGGAACATAGCGAGACGGGAAGCCATATTTATCTGTGCGGCACATTTGGCGTGTGCCATGACCGTTTGCTGTAATTAACAATGGCTTAACTCCTTTAATGTTTAAAATTGGCGTTGATTTGCCAATACAAGCAGCATCAATCCAATGTTGTTTCTCTAGATTTTGCCGATTACGGTTAAACTTTGTTAAACCACCAGAACCAGTTTCTACAGGCAAACAAGTTGCCTTTAAAGCATCTAGTAATGCAAATCTAGTAGTATTTACTGCTGCTGCATCTGCCAATGGTCTTTTTGCTTGTTTCAAAATGTTCTCTAATTTAGAAGAGTCTTTTTTAAGAAAATCTTTAATATCCTTGGTTCCTTTTTTAGTGTTGCATTTGCAGCAACTTAAGGTGAGATTTGTAATCGAATTGGAGCCTCCTTTAGCTCTTGGGTGAATGTGTTCTACTTGTAGAGGAACGTCTTTTATTCCACAATAAGCACACTGTCTGCCCCATTTTTCAAGTAAATATTCTCTAGTCTCGTAACCCGCAAGCGTGCCCTGCTGATATTCTTTACCGAGTATGTTAGGATTACGCATTAATTGCATATCAAAGCGTATTAATTCTTGGCTAATCGCTTTAATTGGTGCAAGCTTCCGCAATCTTTCCACCCAAGTCTTAATATTATCAACCCGACTTTGCAAGCTTGGAGCTAACCATCCCTGTGGGCGAGTTCTATTGAGAAATCGAGGCTTGCGATATCTAGTTTTGCGATTTCTTCTACTACGTCTTAGCTGCCTTCTGGAAGTCAAAGCATCTCGAATTGCAAAACCTCTATGTTTTAACTCAGCAGCGAATACAACCTCACCAGTAGAATCGTTGACTAACGCCATCCCTGTACATTTTGCACCAGGGTCTATTTTTAATCTCAAAGGTGATACGGGAGATTCTGGACGTATTTCTTTGAGTATTAAAGTGAAAGGAAAACGTCTGAAAACTGCTGCTTTTTTGTTTCGTAATAACTGCCGAGCTTGTGCTGGATGAATTGGGGTAGCTGGTCTTTTTTGTGAATCAATTACAAATACTTTGGACATAAAGTCCCTCCTTTCGGGTAATGTTAGCTTCGTCAATATTTCTAAAGCTTGTTAGACCTAACACACTGCCTCCCAAATGGCTGTTTAATGCTAGATGACATGGCTACAAACTAGCTACGCATTCGTAGGTGTCGTGACTAAAGAAACGTAGTACTCAAGGTACTTAGACTGGTCAACTAGGGCTTTTCAAGCCCCCGCTACATTGGTACTCCAATTAGCGGTGGGTTGTTGACTTACGCAGACGATATCCCATACCTCTGACAGTTTCAATCAATTTGCTACCAATTTTTTTACGTAAGTAACCAACATAAACATCCACAATATTAGAGCCAGGATCGTAATCATAGCCCCAAACTCTATCTAATAGTTGTTCTCGGCTCAAAACTTGGCCTGGGTGACGGAAAAAAGTTTCTGCCAAAGTAAATTCACGGCCAGGTAAATCAATGGTACGTACACTGGAGGGGTTGCCGAAGGCATCGCCAATTTTCACTGTGCGGGTACGTAAATCCAACACTACGTTACCAGCTTTGAGGATCATTTCCTCTTGGGTAGTAACTCTATTTGGGTTTCGTAGTCTCAGCTTAATCCGGGCTAAAAGTTCTTCAAAACGAAAGGGTTTGGTCATGTAATCGTCCGCACCACCTTCTAGTCCTGCTAATTTATCATTAATATCATCCCGGGCAGTGAGGATAATCACAGGTACATTTTCTCCCTGTCCCCGGATTTCCGTCAAAACTTCTAAGCCATCTTTACCAGGTAGTCCCAAATCAAGAATTAACAGGTCAAAACCGTTACCCACAGCAAGGCTTAATGTCTCCTGGGCATCTACAGCAATTGTAGGAATAAATCCATTTGCTTTGAGTCCCTTAGCAACAAAGGAGGCTATGCGCGGTTCATCTTCTGCAATTAAAATCTGGGTCATTGGATTTTGGATTATCTGTTATCCGTTGTCTATTATCCGTTGTCTATTTTGAAAAACAGATTATCTGTTTTGTCAACAACTTTTTATACCTATGATTATCCCAAAAGTAACTTAATACGATTTTATACAAAAAATTACTCACTTAAATGATTGGGTTCCCAAGGTAAGAATATAGTAAATATAGAACCTTGACCTAATTCACTTTGGAGCTTAACACCACCGCGATGGGCTTCAGCAATTGCCTTGACAATTGATAATCCCAAACCAGCACCTTCGGAACGACGACGACTATTAGTTGCGCGGGCGAAACGTTCAAAAATTTTTGTGCGATCGCTTTGTGCAATACCCTCCCCTGTATCTCTGACCCAAAAACAAACTAAATTTCCATCTACCGAGCTACCAATGGCAATTGTATCTTCAGGTTGGGTATGCTGGGTTGCATTTTGTGCCAAATTCATCACAGCTTGGGTTAGCCGTTGACGATCTACCACCATC
>JASJCX010000296.1 GCA_030065255.1 Calothrix sp. MO_167.B42
ACACAGTGGGCAAGGATAGATGGGCTTTATCGGCAATAAAAGTCATGCCTGTTACTTATAACTGGAAATGAATGGAGCCAAGATGTAGTTAGTTAATACTTTTTAATATCTCTAGAATTGCTGGAGTGAGCATCATGAATAACCAAACTACTCAACGCAATGCCATCGTCATTGGTGCAAGTATAGGTGGATTGCTTGCAGCTAGATCCTTAGCCGATTATTATCAACAAGTAACCGTAATAGAAAGGGATGTGTTTCCCTCACCAGGAGAGAATCGTCCCAGTGTGCCCCAAGACAGACACGCCCACGGTTTATTATTTAAAGGCCGAGAAGCGATCGAACAATTTTTCCCTGGTATTACCCAAGAACTCACAAATCAAGGAGCAATTCTCTCCCATTCACAAGAAGCGCATTTTTTTATGAATGGTGGATATTTGCACGAGATAAATCATGATGCAACTGCATTATTGGTGAGTCGTCCTTTACTAGAAGGCCAGATAAGACAGCGTTTATTAGCCTTACCTAACGTCAAAGCCATTGAGAATTGCTACGTATTGGGTTTACTCACCACCAAGGATAATTCCCGTGTTACAGGGGTTAGATTTGTCCAGCGCCATCATAGTAATTCTGAGTCAATTATCAACGCCGATTTGGTCGTAGATGCTACCGGTAGAAACTCTAAAAGTCCCGCTTGGCTGGCAAATCTCGGTTACGAACAGCCAGAAGAAGAACGGGTCAATGTGGATATTAGTTATACTACCCGTGCTTATCGTCGCCAACCCGAACACCTGCAAGGAGATACAGCCATACTTGTGTCGGGATCGGCTCCCAGTTGGCGCGGAGGGATAATTATTGCCCAGGAAGGTAAAAATCAAGAAATTCCCCAGGAATCGCGCTGGATAGTCAGTGTAGGTGGTTATATGGGCGATCGCGCACCACTGGAGGAATCGGGATTTTTGGAGTTTGCCAAGTCTTTGCCCACCCAGGATATTTATCATACAATCAAAGATGCCGAACCCCTGTCAGAGCTAATTCCCTACAAGTTTCCCTGTAGTCTGCGTCGGCGTTACGAAAAGTTAAAAAAATTCCCCGCAGGCTATTTGGTATTTGGTGATGCGATTTGTAGCTTTAATCCTCTTTATGGTCAAGGGATGACAGTTGCAGCCCTAGAAGCGATCGCTTTACAAAATTGCCTCGATGGAGGTACGGATAATCTCAGTCAACGGTTCTTCGCCGCAGCCAGTAAGGTGGTGGATGTGCCCTGGGTGACGGCTGTATTTAATGACTTACGGGTTCCCCAGGTGCAAGGTAAACGTAGTCTCATGGTTCGCTTGATGAATTGGTACACAAGCAAACTACAAACCGCGGCTCACCAAGATCCAGTATTAGCAATGGCTTTTTTGGAAGTAACTAATATGATATCTCCGCCCAGTAAATTAATACATCCTGGGATTATTTTTAGGGTATTTTTACGTAATATATGGCATCAGCAAAAGACCCAGTTATTCAATACATAGTTGTTAGTTGACAGTTGACAGTTGTTAGTTGACAGTTGCCCTCAATCCTGAACCGGAATTTTAATAATAAACTCAGTTCCTTGATTAACTGTAGAAATACATTCAAGAGAGCCTTGATGTTTTTCTTCTACAATTTGTTTTGAAATTGATAAGCCCAATCCGGTTCCATTCCCAACACCTTTAGTGGTAAATAAATGGTCAAATATTCTTGCTTTGATATCTTCTGACATACCTGGACCATTATCTTTAATATGAATAGCAACCTGATTTTCATCTGCTAATTCTTCAGTATAAATGTGAATTTGATTTGGCTGTTCTTGTATTTCTTGAAAACTACGTCCCTGATTATAATCATCAAATGCATCAATTGCATTTGCTAAGAGATTCATAAATACTTGATTTAACTGACCTGGAAAACATTCTACTTGTGGTAGAGTTGTGTACTCTTTAATAATTTCAATTTCCGGGCGCTCCTCATTTGCTTTTAAACGATGCTTTAAAATCAGAATTGTACTGTCAATACCTGCATGAATATCAAAGCTAGTTTTTTTGTCAGTATCCGCCCTAGAAAAAGTTCTTAAAGATGTACTAATATTCCTAATTCTATCCGTTCCCAGTTTCATAGAATTTATTATTTTGGGTAAATCTTCCAGTAGATAATCTAAATCAATTGTTTCTGCATTCTCCTCAATTTCTAATTCTGGTTCTGGATAATGTTGATGATATAGCTTTAAGTGATTCACTAAATCTTGAATATATTCTTCTGCATGATGTAAATTACCATTAATAAATCCCACTGGATTATTAATTTCATGGGCAACTCCAGCAACTAAATTACCTAAAGTGGACATTTTTTCGCTCTGCACAAGTTGAGTTTGAGCCTGTTGTAAATCTTGCAATGCTTGTTGAGCTTGTTCTGCATTGGTACGAGCTTCATTATAGAGTTGTGCTTGGCTCAGAGCAATTATTAGTTGTTCTTTAATTTGTTTAATTAGTTCTATTTCTTCCTGAGTCCAAGAGCGTTTATGATTACAGGCACATAAAAGAATGCCAATATCCCCAGAATTATTTATGAGATTCTGAGTTAAGACTGAATTCAAGTTTCCACGATGGAAAGTTTTATTTATAATTGGCTCATTAATTGTATGAATATTATCTATTACCTGATTATCTGAATGAATTATTTTTTCGACAAAAGTTTCTATATATTGAGAAAAATTAAAATTATTAAAAATAGCAAATTCAGGTAATTTTACTTCTTCATAAACAATATCCCAACTGGAATCATGACTATGACGGCGATACCAAAAAAAACAGCAATAATCTAATTTTAATAGATCATATATTTCTTTCACGCAGGTTTTTATAATATTACTTAATTCCAGGGAGTGAGTAATTTGGCTAGACAAGCGACTTCTCAATAAATCTTCACGCTGGGAAAATTGTTTAAGTTTGGCTTCTGCCTGTTGGCGTTCTAATATCTCATGAAGAAATTTTTTATTAGTTGTTTCCAATTGACTATAAGTGTAAATATAATCGAGGATTAATCCAGCAAGAGGAACTAAATAAGCAATAATTTTCAGAAAATGAGCAATATTAAAATGATTATCGAATAAAGCACTAGAACCAAAAGCCATATGTATCTGTGTAGCTATATTTGGGATAGTACTAATTGCTAATGCATGAGAAAATAAACTTGGATGCTTTTTGTAAAAAGCTGGATATATAAAAACACCACTAATCATAAATAATACTAGAGGCAATACATCCCAAGGACGAGTAATCAGTGATTGAGGAAAAAGTGTTTGAGGAAGCTGTTCACTAATAGCACAAATTTTAATCACAGTATAGGAAAGTAAGCCAAAACCAAAGCTGATTGATATTACAAAACTAAAGCTTCTACTGATTTTTTTTGACTTATCTAACATGAATATACTAATGCCAATTATTGTTAATAAAGCATTAGCAAGACGGCAAAGTGCCCAAGTAAAAGGAATTAAGTTACGATTATCAGCAACAGCTTCAATTAAACGGTCTGCTGCTAAAGTATGAAAAGCATCCATCATGCCAGCACAAAATAAAGTAACTCCCAAAATTGGTGTAGTCGCATCTGCTTGAATTTTGAAATGAGTAAAAGACAAAATAACGGTAATAATCGCCGCACAAAAAGCACTCCATTCCAAGATGGTATGCACAAAACTTCCGGCTAAGGTGCGAAACATTATTTCTTTAGCGTCGGATGGTATCGCTTGCTTAATTAATTCTAAATCTGGTGGTGCTGGCGAAGCAAAATCCATACCCAGAAGATTTAAAGTAAAGGGTAGCAGACAGATTAACCAAACTAGCCATATTAATGCTTTGGGTAGCTTGGGGAGTGGATGGGATGGAATGTTCACAACAAAAAATATCTAAAAATTTGAGGAATAAATTTTATATAGATATTATTCCCAAAATAAACCCGAAATTTAATGTTATTGAAAGTATGATGTCCTAACCTAAATGTGTAGTGATATATCGCCTCAAAGAGAACAAATTTCGCCCTTAAATTCAGATAATTAAAGATTATAGCGAATTGCCAGAGGTAAAATGTTTACCGGGACAGCTGCATCAAGTTTTAATCAAGTTTTAATAAGTAACCACGCAAAATTAATTACCGAAAAAGAAACTGGATACAAGCCCCTGGCTTTAGACATGGGGTCAATCGGTAAATCCAAAATAGACGGATAACGGATAAATCTGTTTTCCAAAATCTAAAATCTAAAATCCAAAATCTAAAATCGAATGACAGACAAAGTTTTGATTCTCGGTGGTAGGGGGCGAATTGGGGGTAGTGTAGCCCGTGATATTGCTACCCACACCCAGGCGGAAATTATTGCAACCGGACGCACCCCACACCAGCAAACTAATGATGGACCAATACAATATTTAGCTTTAGACTTAGCAGATACAGAAAAATTACGACAAGCGATAGCTGCGCTGACTTGTCAGTACGCATCTGCCCCTCTTGTGATTCACTGTGCAGGTCCTTTTGATTACCGTAGCACCGATGTTCTAGAAATTTGCATTGAACATGGTGTTAATTATGTTGATGTCTGCGACCAACGTTCTTATATCAGCAAAGCCTTAGAATACCACCAACAAGCTGCCGATGCAGGAGTCACAGCAATTATCAGCACCGGCATTTTCCCCGGTATTTCCAACAGTATGGCGCGGCAATGTATAGAACAATTTGATACTGCCGAAAACCTCCACTTGAGTTATGTTGTCGCTGGTTCTGGTGGTGCTGGGGTAACGGTAATGCGAACAACTTTTTTGGGTTTACAAAATTCCTTTACGGCTTGGATAGATGGAAAATGGCAGTCAATTGAACCATATACAGCCAGGGAAAATATCACTTTTCCTGCTCCCTATGGGCGTTGTGGGGTCTATTGGTACGATGTACCCGAAACATTCACCATACCCCTTGTTTTCCCAAACCTGAAAAATGTAATTACCAAATTTGGTTCGGTTCCCGATATTTACAATCGGCTTACCTGGATAACTGCCAATATATTTCCCAAGTCATGGATACGCAATCCTCAAGGGATAGAATTGTTATCTTACGTCAGCCACTTGATGACGGATATTACTGACAAATTTAGTGGTATTGGTATCGCTATGGCTGTAGAAGTTACGGGAGTAAAAAACGGGGAGCAAGGTATTTATCGTTCTCACTTAGTCCATGAAAATACTGCCGTTGCTGCTGGCTGTGGAACTGGTAGTATTGCCCAATTAATCCTTGAAGGTAAACTGCAAAAACCAGGTGTCGCCCCTGTGGAAGCAGCACTACCCACACAATTGTTTGTCCAAACCATGGAAAATCGAGGCATAGTTTTACGTCAGGGATGGCAATAAGAGGACAAGGGGCAGGGGGCAGGGGGAGGCAAGAGGCAGGGGAGCAGGGAGCAGGGAGCAGGGGGAGGCAAGAAGCCAGAGAGATAAAATAACCAGCCATCAACTGTCAACCGTCAACTGCAAAACGTCCTAACCATGATGGTGACTGCTATAAATTAAAAATTCTTGTCTCCCCAAAATTGGGGGTTAGGGGGCGTTTCGTGAGGTCTAAACACCAAAAACGCTTAATATCAACTCCTGTGGCTCACCAATCCAAGCAGCATTTTCCGTATGATCCTTGAGATCATTTCCGGTAAGCCCATGAACGAGAATATTTAAACCCCCTCGATTTGACTCCAACCACGGGAGTAATTTTTCATATTCCGAGGATGCAAACGCCAGTTGACAACTCCAGCAAGGATGGGGTCCAACGGGCTTTTGGTGAATTCGACCAACTTGAACATGGAAAAGTTGACCTGCTTTTTGGCATAACTCCGTGGCTTGTTCCAGAGTTGTTTGGTCAAAGTAAACATGAGCGTGGTAGTTATCGTATATGGGTTTTGCTGGAGGCTTCATAAATAAGTAGTTTTGTATTTATTGAGAACAATAATTTTTAAGATATTACATGAAATCTGGATTCCTTCCCCTCTCCTTGTTAAGGCTACGGTGTACACACAAGTCCTAAAAATCTACGTTTCAACCTATTTAGCCCCCTAAATCCCCCAATTCTGGGGGACTTTGAGAACTCTTTTTCCCCCAATTTTGGGGGTTAGGGGGCGTTTTGTGAGGACTCGGCTAAATTTGATAACTTGTGTGTACACATGAGCCTTGTTAAGGAGAGGGGTGTCCGTAGGACGGGGTGAGGTAACGACAATATGGTAAGTTTTGGAGCAAATTTGATATTATCTGGCTGATGAAATTTGTGGAAAAGGAAAAATTTTTCCCCTACCCAAGCTCCTCGATTTATCCATGGGGAAACTGATAACTGAATTTAATTTGGTAGTGTTTCGCCACGGTTGGGATTTTCTAGGTATGCCAAAATCCTATTTATATTTTCTTGATTTTGGCGGATATTTACCCTGTATTGGTGTAATTTTTCACTATCTTGGCGGATATGTGCCCTGTGTTGGCGTAATTCTTCTCTGTCTTGCTCAATAATTCTAAAACCTTGTTGGTGTAATGCGGTGATTTGAGCTAGTCTTGTAACTGTTCGCTCTAGTCTTGCTGTGGTTTGCGAATTAACCCTCGTCTCCCGTCTAACACCAGTTTGGATAGTGCGGATTAAATCAAGTTCATCTAGCACTTGCTCTAATTGCTAGTCAATATTATTTAACCGTTCTGAAATGTCTTCCGGTTGTGAATTTGCCATTGGTACAATGTCCTTAGATGCATTTAATGGGTGGTAAATCCTATTATTAATCGTAAAGATTATTTGCGTCTTTGCGTCTTTGCGCGAAATATAGCAGGCGATTGCTATAAATCATCCCGCATCAACCCAAATTCCAAAAAATAGATGAAAGGAAACAGGCCGCAATTAACCCAGTCGCATCAGCTAATAACGCCGCAACTAAAGCATGACGAATGCGAGTAATTCCCGCCGCACCAAAATAAACCGCAAGTACATAAAAAGTTGTTTCCGTACTTCCCATCATAGTTGAGGCCACAAAAGCACTGTAAGAATCCGGTGCTTTTTCCACCAACTCACTCATAATGCCCAATGCACCCCCTCCAGATAGGGGACGAATCAAAGCCATTGGTAATACCTCCGCTGGGAGTTGAATTAAACTCGTAATTGGATTTAAAATGTTAGCGATCGCATCCATGGCTCCTGATGCTCGAAACATACCAATTGCCACTAAAATAGCTACTAAAAAAGGAATGATGCGAATGGCAATATCAAATCCTTGTTTAGCTCCTTCTGTAACTGCTTCATAAATCTTGACTCCCCGTCCCACCCCATAGGCAATAATTGATAACATTAAGGCAGGCATTAACCAATGGGAAAGAAAATCTTGGTTGAAAAATCCCCCAATATTACCAGCTCTAACTACCCCATAAACCCAACTACCAATAAACCCCAACATAAATAACCAAGCTACCAGTTTGGAGATTGTACCTGCGGGATAAAGAAGATGGGAATAATCTGGTTCTTCAACTACTTCACTTTCTTCACCTTCTGCTGCTAAATTATTATCGACATCTAGCAATTCTGGCTCTGGGGATTTTAATTCACCGGATTTTTTACTTCTTTTTCCTAACCATAATGCCACTGCAACTCCTACCACTGTAGAGCATAAAGTTGCTAGTAAAGTTGGTAACCAAATTCCTGCGGGATCGCTACTATTTGCCGCCGCCCGAACTCCAATTACACCAAGGGGAAATAGGGCAATACTAGAGGTATTAATAGCAAGAAATAAACACATTGCATTGGTAGCAGTACCTTTAAAGGGATTAATTTTGTTCAACTCAAACATTGCTTTAATCCCAAAAGGAGTGGCCGCATTTCCCAAACCCAACATATTAGCTGAAATATTCAGAATCATTGCTCCCATTGCTGGGTGGGTAGGGGGAACATCAGGGAATAATCTCGCCATTAAAGGCTTCAGGTATTTAGCCAGGGTATACATTAAACCCCCTGCTTCTAACACACGTACCAACCCTAGCCAAAGCGCCATGACTCCGATTAAATCAATCGCTAAACCCACAGCAGTTTTAGCTGATTCAAAACTTGCTTTGGTAACAGCTTCCATCTTGTTGGTATAAGCTGCAAATATAATTGCCACTGCCACAAAAGCAACAAAAACAAGATTAATTGCACTGGGTTTTGGCGATGAATTTAACTGAGTCATTGATAATTTATTGGAACTTATTTGAGAACAAGCAAATACACTGACCTATGCCAGGGAATATGGGATGAGAGCAAATTAATACCCAACGAAGCATACGCCATACTACAGATAGATGCAAATTATGGCTGTTAAGTGCCATTAGGAGGGAATGACATAAACAAACGTGAGTTCGACAGCGATAGCAATGGAAAAGTAAGCTACTACCTCACTACATTAGTTCTCACGAGCCATAGATCCCCGACTCCTTAAAGGATACCGTTGGCGAATAGTGTATCTGACCCCTCACCCAAGGATTTAATAGGGTTTTGAGGGTACAAAAGGAGAATAATAGCACTCCAAAAACCCTTATTTTTCGTTTAGGTTGGGGGTGTTACCCCT
>JASJCX010000297.1 GCA_030065255.1 Calothrix sp. MO_167.B42
CAGAGACACCACAACAAGTGACACAGGCAGAGGCAGAGGCAGAGACACCACAACAAGTGACACAGGCAGAGGCAGAGGCAGAGACACCACAACAAGTGACACAGGCAGAGGCAGAGGCAGAGACACCACAACAAGTGACAATACATCCGAACAACCCACTATAATTTCTCTGAATACAGATGACTTACTGAACATAACAACGTCCGGTACTTGGACAAGTGCAGACACTAAGAGTGGTAGTCAAAATGCTGTTAGTGGACTCGGGACCAATGAAATTAGCTGGGGTACTCCTACTATTGACGACAAACAAAGTTCTTACCTGTTTGAAGGTGTGGATACATCTTTAGGTTTAGATGGAGAAAATTATCTGTTGGGTACATTTACTCACAAAAACTATCCAATTACCGATGACACTCTAACAGAAGCAAATCTAGCTCTCGATTTAGATATTGGAGGTTCATTTCAGACATTGGATCTTGTTTTTAAACATGACGAAACCCCTAATACAGCAGGGCCTAATAATTCAGGCTATGTTGATGATATTGTTTCAATTCCCAGCGTTGATTCAACAGAATTATTGGAGATTGATGGAGAAATGTATAAACTAGTAGTCAGTGGTTTTTACCAAGATGACCATCTGACTAGTGAATTTATAACTGAAGAGAATAAGTCCAATAGTGCTGAAATTTATGGTCGTCTAGAAAAAGTTGAAGACAAAAAAACTGTTCCAGAACCTGCTGCTGGTTTAGGATTATTGGCTATTGGGGCTATTGGAACTTTCAAAGTTAAGAAAAAACTTAGTTAGGGCTTGCTGAAAATAATTCCACCAAAAGCGAGGACGCAAGTATTGCGCCTCTACAACAGGTGGATTATCACATTATCTTTTAGAAATCTGCCCTAACAAAAATATACCTGCCCCTAAACCAATCAAATTAGGTAACCAACCTGCTAGAAATGGTGAGAGTAAACCAGTATCACCTAAGGTACGAGCAACAACTAATACGATATAATAAGTAAAAATAACTACTAAACTGATGCCAAAACTAGCTGCTCTACCTGTACGTTGAGGTATGGTTCCCACAGATGCACCAACTAAGCCACAAATAACGCAAGCAAAAGGAAAAGCAAGTTTTTGCTGAATACGTACTTTCAGTTTACGAATTCTTCTATCATTACCAGCTAGACGTTCTAATTCTAATTGCTCCTGTGCTTGAGCAATATTCATTTCCTCATAATCCCGGCTTTTATTTGCCAAGGTTAAGGGAGTACGGGGTAATCGCAGTTTTTGGTGTTCAAATTTGAGGATATTACGATAGGAACGGTCTGGGGAGACTAAATAAATAGTACCGTTATAAAAATCCCAAATATTATCCCCTGGGTTCCATTGGGCTGTTTGGGCTACTACAATTTGATTTAGTCCTTCCTGGGAGCGATCGACAATTGTCAAACCTATCATTTGTTTACCGTCAAATTGATCGGCATAAAATAGCCTGGATAAAATCTTGTTTTTACTGCCATCTTCCTGTTGAACTTGGCGATATTCTGGGTAAAAGATATTATTTTGTTTAACAATAATGGGTTTATCTGATTTTAACGCCACATCTAGAGTTCTAGTCGCTTCATAGGTAGCAGCCGGAGCAATTTTTTCACTGACAATAAATGTGATTCCTGAGACTATAAAACTCATAATTACAGCAGTGAATACCATCCGATATACACTGACTCCACAACCACGTAAAGCAATGAGTTCGCTTTCACCTGATAGACGACTATAAGTCATTAAAGTCGCCAATAATGTAGACATGGGAAAGACAAATACAATTACCCTGGGTAACTTCAGTACAAATACCTTGAGAGCAATGCCCCAGGGTAGTCCTGCTTCCACCACCTTCCGCATCAGTTCGTATAAATTATCTACCGTAAATACTAGAGAAACAAAAGCTCCAAAAGCAAATAAAAATGGTGGTAATAATTCACCTATCAAGTAGCGATCCATGATGGAGAAAGATAGCAGTGAAGTAAGGTTATAAAAGGATTTGAAGCTTTTGGATTTCATAAGCAATGGTTATGATTACTAATCTGCTATGTCTTTACAGTGAAATTTTGTATGTATTTACTACTTAAATTTGTTAGTATTTAATTCGATAAAACTCCGATAATTATTTGATAACCTAGAGATCAATAATCATAAATATTAGAATAATCAATCATGGATATACTAGTACATTTTAGTGTCAATAGACTAACTTTTAAAGCCATGGAAAAAGCGTACCCTATAAGCTTTTGAATATTGACTTCTGCCTAAGGGGTACTAGTATCACCAAACACTAAATATTCAATCTTATTGGTGAGTAGCAATATTAAAATTATAAATTAATTAGTAAAAATAAAAATTATAAACAAAAGCGATCGCCATAGTTAAATTACACATGAAAGTTTTCTCCCAGGTAATATTGTCTAACTAAGGGGTTATTGTAGAGTTCTTCAGCGTTACCAGATGCGAGAATTTCTCCATCACGCATAATATAGGCGCGATCTGTGATGGCTAGGGTTTCACGGACATTGTGATCGGTAATTAAGATGCCGATGCCGCGATCGCATAATTGTTTAACAATTTGCTGAATTTCCGCAACTGCGATCGGATCTACCCCTGCAAATGGTTCATCTAAAAAGAGAAATTTTGGATCTGCTGCTAATGCTCTAGCTAATTCCGTGCGTCTTCTTTCACCTCCAGATAATTGTATACCTTTATTATGGCCTACTTTTTCTAAGCGAAATTCTTGCAGTAAATTATTTAACTTCCGAGTCCATTCCCATCTAGGCACTTGAGTTTGCTCAAATACTAGCAGGATATTATTACGCACACTCAGTTGACGAAACACACTGGCTTCTTGTGCCAAATAACCAATACCCATTTGTGCCCTTTTATGCATGGGTAAAGAAGTTACATCTCGATTGTTAAACCATACACTTCCCCGGTCTGGTTTTTCTAAACCTGTTGCAATATAAAAGGTAGTAGTTTTACCAGCACCATTGGGCCCTAGTAAACCAACAATCTCACCTTGGGAAATAGAAAGATTAACGCGATTAACAATGACCCTTTTACCATAGGATTTATGGATGTTCTCCAAGAAAATTTTCACTATTCGCGCCCTTTCTCTTTCTAAAATTAATACAGACTCTTAGGAGAGGAAAAAACTCTAATATTGCAGTGTGACATATTTTGTTGTCGATTAATCCCTTGCATGGGTTATAACTTTTTGCACTAACTTGTATATCAAAAGGGAAAAAGTAATCTCCTTCCCTTCTTCACTCCTTCTCTCCTTCTCTCCTTCTCTCCTTCTCTCCTTCCCTCCTTCACTACCTTCCTTTTAAGGCGGGTGTTTTTGGTGCAGGTGTATTTGTCTGATTATTTACTTGGGTATCATTGACAATATAAATGGATTCTACCTGGCGGTTGGCTTTGGGTAACGCCACAAATCTACCTTCATCTATGAGATAGGTAACAGTCTCGCCTCGAATACTATTACCACCGTTTTGTAAAATATAGACATTGCCACTGAGAACAATGCGACGATCTTTACTAAAATATTGTGCTTGGGCTGCTGTTGCCTGAATTTTCCGGGCAGGATATAACATTTGTACATTACCCCTGGCTATGACAACTTCCGATTTGGCATCATATTCCTGAACATCGGCACGGATGGTGAGGGGACTATTTGATGATGTTTGGGCTGTAGCGGTTTGTAGGGGTGTGGACAGTGCATTTGGGCGCAGTGGATTGTCAAGAGACATAATACCCAAAAGTGCAACTGGTAACATTAAGGCTAATCCCCACCGATTTATGGGCAGTTGAGGTACTTTGTCAGCAGATATCATAGCAATTGGTGGATTTAAGAGTTCCTTTTGTCTTTATGTATTTTACTTGTCTTAATAATTACTTGATTCAGATATATAAATATACTATCTGGATGAAGATGAAAAACTGCTTGGGATTCTCAATACTCATCCCCAGGTTTTGAGTGAGTATCCCATTTTTTTAAGAAAACAGCAAAAAATAAATTATTCCATTGTGGGGTAGGTATCCCTTGCTGAAATGGACGGGCTAGAAGCCCATTCCACAGGCAAAAATGGCATACTTTGAAATGACTTGACGCGGTTGTGAGTATTAAGGTTTCACCGTGGTTGCAAGTCAGTAGTGAGAAATTACCTGAAATATTCAAAAAGCTAGGAAAATAGATGATGAAACTTAGCCTCTGCATGATTGTTAAAGATGAAGCGAGGGCACTACCCAAGTGTTTGCAAAGTGCCAAAAAGTTGGTGGATGAAATAGTTGTATTAGATACTGGCTCTACTGATAAAACTCCGCAAATTGCCCGGGAGCATGGAGCAAAGGTTCATGATTTTCAATGGTGTAATGATTTTAGTGCAGCTAGGAATGAGGCTTTAAAATATGTGACTGGTGATTGGGTGTTGGTTTTAGATGCGGATGAAACCCTAGTACCCGGTATTATGCCCCAGTTAAAAGAAGCAATCCAAGGGGAAGAATATTTGTTGATTAATTTGGTACGTCATGAGGTGGGTGCTATACAGTCCCCTTATTCTATGGTGTCTCGCTTGTTTAGAAATCACCCAAATATTCATTTTTCTCGCCCTTACCATGCTTTGGTGGATGACAGCGTAGTAGAAATTCTCCGTCAGGAGCCAGATTGGGTAATTGGTTATTTACAAGGTGTGGCAATTGAGCACCAAGGTTATCAACAAGATGCAATTTCCCAAAAAAATAAAACCACTAAAGCTCTGGCTGCAATGGAAGATTACCTGGCTAGCAATCCCCAAGATCCTTATGTTTACAGTAAGTTGGGTGCTTTATATGTGGAGATGGGAAAAGTTACCCAAGGGGTGGAATTGTTAGAACAAGGGATAGCTTTATTACAACAGAACCATTCTTTGCCAAACTCAGAAAATGGGATTAATGAGGATATTTTATACGAACTCTACTATCATTTAGGTATTGCCAACAATCGCCTCAAAATTGATCGACAAGCTATTCATTACTACCAAGAGGCAGTAAAATTACCTATCTACCCGTTGTTAAAATTGGGAGCTTATAACAATTTGGGTAGTGTGTTGAAAGCTAGTGGGGATTTAGTTGGTGCAAAAACTGCTTATGAAACTGCAATCAAAATCGATCCCAATTTTGCCACTGGACATTACAACCTGGGGATGATTCAAAAGACGATGAATTTATACACAGATGCCATCGCTTCCTATCAAAAGGCTATTCAACTAAATCCTAAATATGCTGATGCTTGTCAAAATTTGGGGGTGGTATTGTTGAAAGTAGGGAATGTCAAGGATAGTGTGGCATTTTTCAAGAGGGCTATTTTTCTCCATGAAAAACAGAATCCCCAAGAAGCAACAAGGTTGCGTCAAGGTTTGCAGGAAATGGGGTTGATTTAGGGGTGAAGAGTTAAGAGTTAAAAGTTAAGAAGGGATGGAGTTGATGGAGTGATGGAGGGAAGGTTAAGAATTTTTCCTGGAGCATCAATTCAATAATCGAGAGCATGAGGATAATAAAGAATTGACACTCCCATAATTAAAAATTAGGGGCACTGTGCGCGGTTCCGGTAGTAAGCTTAAATATAGGATTGTTCGCAAAATTTCATTCAATCTATGGATCACATTAGTGTAGAAGAACTGGCTCAACGTTTATCTGCTGGAGTATCAGATATACAGCTTGTAGATGTACGCGAACCTCAAGAATTAGCGATCGCTAGTATTGATGGTTTTGTCAACCTGCCATTGAGTGAATTTTCCCAGTGGGCACAACAGGTTCCTAGTCGCTTCAATCCCCATGCTGAAACTTTGGTACTCTGCCATCATGGTATGCGTTCTGCTCAAATGTGTCAGTGGTTGATATCCCAAGGATTTACCAATGTCAAAAATATTTCCGGTGGGATTGATGCCTACTCTATTTTGGTCGATTCTTCTATTCCCCAGTATTAAATGTAGATGTAAAATCTGCACCCACTGGTTTATATTTTTCCAGCAATACTCAAAGATTGACCATAAAATAGTGAAGAAGAACGGGAAAATATAACGTAGCCCAGAATACAGTCATTTTGGCACAGACATGAAAATATGTTGTATATAAGTGGGAATAACATTAGATTATCAAGCCAAAGCTCTCACCCAAAAATCGAGCTAATTAAATAGACGCAAATAAACCCTATCATGTAACGGAATGTAAAAATCTTCAATGCTAGCGATCGCGAATTATTGGGATTTATATTCCCTGTTCAGCATTATGAGTAAACATTTATGTTTATTACCGGGAGCTAAACAAAAATGGGGGATGAATGTAAATTTTATTGGATTTGTTTTTACAAAAAGTAAATGATTCATTCATAATAAGAAATTATTATTTACATTATTTTTCACTATTTATAGCTTTTTGGGAGTTGTAGACCCAAATTGTTTTAAACCTGAATTAAGATTTGGCTTCAGTAAAATCTGCTCTATGCAAGTACAGTTAACAAATCGACAGCAACATATACTTTGGGCAACAGTACGTCACTACATTGCCACCGCAGAACCTGTTGGTTCCAAAGCTCTAGTCGATGAGTATCAGTTGGGTGTAAGTTCAGCCACCATTCGCAATATTATGGGTGTATTGGAAAAGGCTGGGCTACTTTATCAACCGCACAAATCTGCGGGAAGAGTGCCTTCAGACTCTGGATATAGAATTTATGTAGATCGACTGATAAAACCTTCAGAAACCTTGACAAAGGAAGCTGAACAACTGCTACAACAGAGTTTTAATCAAAAAGACTGGACTTTGGAATTTCTGATCCAAGGGGCAGGACAAATATTAGCAACTTTGAGTGGCTGTATAAGTTTAATTACCATGCCTCAAAGTAGTACTGGTGTGTTGCGACACTTACAATTGGTACAAGTGGAACCTGGAAGGGTAATGCTGATTGTGGTAACCGATAGTTATGAAACCCATTCCACAATTATCAATATACCTCCTGCGATCGCGGCTGCGGAAGTTGATGTGGAGGTAATTGATCGAGAATTACAAATAGTGTCTAATTTCTTAAATAGCCAATTACGGGGACAACGTTTATTAGAACTAGCAAATCTCGATTGGAGTCAACTAGATCGGGAATTTCAACGCTACGGTGACTTATTAACCAAAACCATTGCAGAATTTGCCAAATTAAGCAGCACACCAGCTAGCACACAAATCATGTTTGGTGGTATTTCCCAGGCCTTACGCCAACCAGAATTTTCCGAAATTCAGCAAGTACAAACAATTATGCAAATGCTCGAATCAGAGCAGGAACAATTGTGGCGGCTAATTTGTGAAGAGCCGGATATAGAAGATAATAAAAAATCGAAAGTAACAGTGCGAATTGGTGCAGAAAATCCCTTAGAACCAATTCGTTCTTGTTCCTTAATCTCTTCTATTTATCATCGGGGTTCCATGTCGGGAAGTGTGGGAGTACTTGGTCCTACCCGCTTAAATTATGAAAGTGCGATCGCAGTTGTATCTGCTGCGGCTGATTATCTCTCTGAAGCCTATATTGCTTAACATTTCGTGTTAAAGAATATGGGGGCGTAATGTTTGCGCTCTCACTATCTAATATCAATTCACAATTATCTGCATTTTATTCAGGGTTAATACCCCGTTCCTGCAATAAAGAACGTAAAGCTTGTAATTCAGCCTCTGCTTGTTCTGCACGCTGACGCTCCTGTTGTGCCATAGCTTGTGCTTGTTGTCGCTGTTGGTCTAATTCTACATAGGTAAGAAATCTTTCACCGTCAGGGCGATAAATTTGTAGTTGATCATCAGATAATTCAAAGCGGATTCCTAACCGGGGACTCTCCCAACCAGACATTTCGTTAACTGGTTGTAAATCTGTATCTGTCCGTACCCAGCCTGATAATTCACCCGTATCTGGGTCGTATAAATAATACTCTTCTACCCCATAGCGACGATAGAAATCATATTTTTCAATCATTCCTCTGTGGGTATTACCGGGGGAGAGAATTTCAAATACTATCTGTGGGGGAATATTGTCTTCTTGCCATTGTAGATAAGAACCGCGATCACCCTTTGGTCTACCAAAAGCTACCATCACATCCGGAGCTTTACTTAGATTGGGTTTGCCTTCAACAGGATACCAAAGCAAGTCACCAGCAACAAAGACGTGAGGATTATCGGCAAATATTAAATCTAAGTTCTTTTTAATTAATACTATGAGTTCAAATTGCTTGGTATTATCAGCCATCGGCTGTCCGTCGCTTTCTGGGTAGATGATGCCTTGGGATGATGGTAGTTGAGTGACCATTGGGGAATTCCTTGGCAGGAAGTTTATAGTTTATTCTAGCAAATAGGCTAGAGAATGGGGTAGTAAATGCTTGCATAGAAATGCTCAAAGGGAAATATAGGCGTTGCTGATTACAGGTATGCTAACAGCCCCCCAACCCCCAATTCACAGGGGAGAAAGATAATTTGAAGTCCCCCGCCCCCCTAACCCCCCAATACTGGGGGGAATAAGCAGATGCTTTGCTTTTTTATAGATGGGGATTTAGG
>JASJCX010000298.1 GCA_030065255.1 Calothrix sp. MO_167.B42
GTTACTGCTTTCTCCTCCGACTGGTGGCATTATTATTAATTCCCCGGTAGCATTGCGTTCAAATCTTAAATCTTTATTTGCCTGACATAGCTGGAAAAATTGCTCGTCTGTTAAGTCAAGGATGGGTTTAAAATCAATTGTTACGGCTTCCATAGGTTTTACCCAACAATAACCATTGTACTAATTTTATGCGGACATCAACCTTCGCTTGGGTTTAGGAATTGTACGTCCTAATTGTTGAGCAGTTTCTATCTGTTCTTGGATAATATTCAGTCATCAAGCTTACGAATACGGATACTTATGGGTGTAATAACTGTGAAAGCTCCTCTTAACTCGTTTATATGTTCATTAATTGTAGAAGAAATAATTTCTGCTTTACGAATGTTAGATAATCCTGATAATCGAATTAAAATAACACCAGATGAAATACGACGCAAACGAAAAACTAATTCACCAAAATCTTTATCATATGTCAATAATAATGCTGTTTCCTGATTAGCCAAGTCTAATACTTCATCGTCGGAAATTCCTGGTTCCATTTCCACAACATACAGGACAAAATGACCATCTTGTCGCAAACGTTCAACAATTTGCAAATCTATATTTTCGTCTGCTAGAAAGTTCAAGAAGCTGTCTCTACTATGGGATAAATCACATCATACCGTAAAACTTCAGCAGCAAAGGCTAAAGCTGCTTGAATCGATTCGCGGGTTAGTCTTGGATGGGATTCTAGGATTTGTTCTGGTGTTTCACCACCAGCTAATTTTTCTAGAATCAACTCAACGGTGATACGGGTTCCTGCAATTACAGGTTTTCCCATCATCACTTTTGGATTAGATACAACTAGTTTTTTGGGCTGATTTTGCATTGTTTTGGCTTGATAATTAAAGTTAAGTAGATATCAACCTTTGCTTCGGTTTAGGAATAGTGCGTCCTAATTCTTGAGCAGTTTCTATCCATTCTTACATGATAATTTCTACATTTTGCAGTGCTTCCTGATAAGTTTCACCATCAGCAGCACATCCTGGTAACTCTGGTACTTCAGCGATAAATGCTTGATCTTCTTTACTCCAGTAGAGGATTATTTCATAACGAAGTGTCATCTTCACCTCCTAGCTCATATTTGAGAATAACTTCATTAACTTGTTTCAAAACTTTCCCGTAAATTGCACATTCCAAAAAAGATATAATAACTTCAAATAAAATGGCTGTTCAATCCGTTCCAAAAAAAAATTAAATATCATGGTGTTATACCAATTTTATATGAAGTTGCATAGAATTATTGCTTATGTAGCAAGCTTTTAGACTAACTAATTATGTGCAGCTTCACATTAAAACGGTATTAGTACGCTTCTTCGTCAAAAATTGCAATTAACAAAACCTCATTAGATGTTGTAACGCTGACAATATTTCTGTAATGTTTTGAACGTGCAAATGTGCGAATAGATATCACTTCGCTATCAAATATAGGAATAAATTGACGATGTGCGAATAAAAGAACTTGTTCATCCATCTCTAACACAAGTCCTGGTCCGTTTCCTGCACTGATTGTATGAATACTGGAAACAAAACCTCTTAATCCCTCATATTTCCTAACATACGAAACTGTAGTAGTAGAAGAACCACCTCTCTTTAAACCTAATGCAATTAGTACCCTATCATAGGTACTAATAAACAGAGCTTGAGAGCTATTATGAACAAATTGCAAAGCATTTATATCAACTTCGTTTCCAGAATTTAAATTTGCAAATAGGGTGTTTAAATTAAATGGATTATTGTCTAAATCTGTAACAATCCAGTTTTCTTGTTCAAAGTTCTTCTTTGGATGAATTGGTTCTTCTATATATGTCGTTCCAACACTATTAAATAAAATTGGAGAAATGGTTGTAGGATAATTGACAATATCAAAATCAAGCCAAGCAGTCCGTAATGAGTATTCTGTAATATGTTTTTCTTGCCGACTATTGTTCATTCCTAAATCGAAATCATCCAAGAATGAGAACCATCCTTCAGAACCGCATGATGCATTTACTGTTCCAAATTTAGCTGTTGTGTGAATACACTTTGCATCAATGCGCTTTTGAGCTTCATCAATTGGTGTAATACTTTCTGCTTCCCAATCAAGATCGAGATGATAAAGTCCTGTATTTGTTCCAATATACAATCGACCATTATAAATATTTAAATCAAGTAAAAAGTCTGCATCTATTTTGAGATCCCATTCCACAGTTTCTATAAAATTTTCATCAATTTCGATTGATTGTAATTGCAATTTATTAACTGCGTTGAGAAAGGATACTTTTCCATTATCATCATCTATTCTATAACGGAATCGCTCATTATCAATCCAATCATTTCTAAAAAATAATAATTTTGGTGCATCAAGTAAAGTTTCATCTTCCTCTTGAAGTTTATTTACAATCTTTTCCATATCATAAGCACGCACTGAGTGATTCTCAGTAATTGTAATGAGTCGTCCCATATATAGAAATGCGTCTTCAAAACGTCCTGGAAACCTCAGTGAGACAACTTTCATATCTTTTCCTTTTGTATTTTTCGACCAACTTCTTTTGTAATAATATTATTTATAATCCACTGGTTAACCAATGAATCGAAATCAGTAGGTAGGGCATTTCTTTTTCTTTCTTCTACAGAGAAAACTGGATAGCCATGCCAAGGATCTTGAGGATTAGATGTACATGGAAACTTTGATAGCCGTTCTCCTTTTTCTCCAAGTTGAGATTTTCCGTTGTCTAGCACTCCCCAATAATTTTGATTTGAATCATACAGACTATGCCTGTCAGAATTGCAAAAGATATCGTACTCGGTATCAGGTGGGACACACCACTTATTTTTGTGTAGTGGAGAACCGTTACCTCTATGCTTGAACACCGATAAATACATTTTGCCATTGACTGTCGGACCATACTCCAGTCCATCAAATGTTGCTTTATTTGCAGACATTTATTTTTTATTTTTGTTCTATCTAGCAGAGATTGGGGATTAAACAAAAGCACGGTATTACCGTGCTTTCTATGGTTATTTTAAACTAACTACTCAATCCCCTCAATCTTATCCTCAACCTCTTGATATAACTGACGCAATCTATCGAGATTTTCCTCGCTTGTATCCCAATAACCTCGTCCATTGGCTTCCAAGAAGGTTGTCACCATCTTGCGGAAAGAGTGGGGATTCATGTTCAACAAACGCTTCTGCATCTCTTCATCTTTCATGAAGGTGTCGTTTGCATCTTCATAAACCCAGTTATCCACCGCACCTGCGGTAGCACTCCAACCCACGGTATTTACCAACCGCTTGGACAACTCCCGCACTCCCTCATAGCCGTGGGAAAGCATCCCTTCATACCACTTGGGATTTAATAACTTGGTTCGGGCATCCAAGCGTACGGTTTCTGATAAACTACGAACTTGGGCATTGGCTGTGGTGGTATCCGCCATATAGGATGCTGGAGTTTTCCCATCCCCCCGCAGACTAGCTACCACTTTGGTGGGATCGGAATCGTAGTAGTGGGAAACGTCTGTTAAACTAATCTCCGAGGAATCCAGGTTCTGGAATGTGGCATCAGCTGTCTTCAATGTCTTTTCAAACAAATCCCGTGATTGCTCCATTGTCCCCGGATTATCTGCACTGAAGGCGAAGGATTTCCGCTTCAAGTACATTTCCTGGAGTTCCCCTTCATTTTCCCAAGTACTGTTTTCCACCGCTAAGTTAATGTTGGAGGAATAGGAACCAGAAGCATTGGAAAATACCCTGGTAGCTGCTTGACGCAAGTTAATTCCCATTTCCTCCGCTTGGGCTACAGCATGCTTGCGGACAAAGTTCATTTCCAATGGCTCATCCGCTTCCGCAGCCATTTTCACCCCTTGGTCCAACAGATTCATTTGGTTAATGAATAAGTCGCGGAATACTCCAGAACAGTTAATAACTACGTCAATTCTCGGTCTACCCAACTCCTCTAAGGGTATCAATTCTAACTTGTTCACTCTACCCAAAGCATCGGGAACGGGACGCACACCAACCATCCACATAATTTGTGCCAGTGATTCCCCGTAGGTTTTAATATTGTCAGTGCCCCATAACACACTGGCAATGGTTTCTGGATATTGACCTTCATTTTCTGCCATGTGCCTTGCCAGGAGCCTATCAACAACAACTTTGGCTGATTGGACAGCGGCTTGAGTGGGTATGGATTGGGGGTCTAAGGCGTGAATATTTTTACCCGTGGGTAAGACATCGGGGTTGCGGATGGGATCGCCACCGGGACCAGGTAATACGTATTCCCCTTCTAATCCTTTGAGCAATGCACCTAGTTCATTATCTGCACAAACCTGTTGCAAGCAGAATTCCAAATATTCAAACAGGGGTTTGAGAGCTTCCCTATCAACATCGGTATATCCTGCTTGGTGTAGTGCTTCCACCCAAGGCTCTTTTTTACCCATGTTGAGGAAGTTTAACTTGGAAACCACAGAAACCCTACCTTCAGCGTCAATTTTCTCCTTGACTAGGGAACCAACCGCATCCCGGGTTGCCAGGGTAATATCTTGCAACAACTGTACATCTTCTAAAATACCTTTGTCGCTGTTGCGGTAAATTAACTCAATATCCCGGTTTAAGCTATTGGCAATAATCCGCTGTAAGCTGAGAATTCCTTCCTCTTCCCGATCCAAACCAGCTATATTCACCAAAGTTGCGATCGCTTCTTCGGCTGTGGGCGGCTTACCAATCACATGTAATCCACAGGGTAACAACCGGGATTCAATCTCCATTAACTTGCGGTAGACAATCCCCACCATATTATCCCGTTTCTCGTCACCCATATCCTTGGCATCGATTTCTGGGATGTCAATATCTTTGTCTAAATTCACCATCCGACACTTATCCATGATGGTGTTGACAATGGGAACACCACGCCCGGTATCCTTCAGGGTTTGGTAGGAAGCAATTAACTCACTCAACTCCTTTAAACCCTTGTATAAACCAGCATTTTCCGCCGGGGGTGTTAAATAAGAAATAGTTGCCGCATAACCGCGACGCTTGGCAATTGTCGCCTCACTGGGATTATTGGCTGCGTAATAATACAGATTGGGAATACTACCAATTAAGTTATCTGGATAACATTCCCCAGACATCCCCATTTGCTTCCCGGGCATAAATTCCAAGGAACCGTGGGTGCCAAAATGAAGTACCGCATCCGCACCCCAAATTCTTTCTAAATAGGTGTAGTAAGCAGCAAAACCGTGGTGGGGGCTGGCGGAGCGGGAGAAGAGCAACCGCATGGGGTCCCCTTCATAACCAAAGGTGGGCTGTACACCAATGAAAATATTCCCGAATGTCTTGCCGTAAACTAGGAGGTTTTGCCCATCACTATTGAGATTTCCTGGTGGTGGTCCCCAGTTCTCTTCCAACCGTTGGGAATAGGGGGTAAGCTCTTCATACTCAGGAACGGACATCCGGTAAGCAATATTCAGTTCCGGACTGGCATACTGAGCCTGGGCATCATGGATTACCTGTTCCATCAATGCTTGGGGACTATCTGGCAAGTCTTGCACGTCATAGCCATTTTGTTGCAAGGCTTGCATTACCTCATAGATGGAACCAAATACATCCAGATAAGCCGCAGTGCCCACATTTCCCTTATCGGGGGGAAAACTAAATACCGTAATGGCAACCTTCTTATCTAACTTGGGCTTCCGATGTAAATTCGCCCATTTCAAAGCCCTTTTAGTTACCGATTCAATTCTATCTTGCAGAGCGATCGCTTTTCCAGTATTCCCATCCCTTCCTGATAAAATTATCGGCTCAATTGCCCCATCCAACTCGGGAATGGCTATTTGCAATGCCACCTGAATGGGATGTAAACCCAAATCGCTATCTTGCCATTCCTCCGTGGTTTGGAACACCAAGGGCAATACCACCATATAAGGACGATTTAATCGCTTTAATGATTCTATGGCCTTGGGATGATCTTGCCTTGCTGGTCCTCCCACCAGGGCAAAACCAGTCAAAGATATCACCGCATCAACCAAAGGCGTATTGCTAGTGGGCTCATAAAAATAAGCATTCACAGGCTTAGAGAAATCTAAACCAGAGGCAAAAACGCAAATTACCTTTGCCCCCATAGCCTCCAATTCCTGGACAATCGCTACATAGTGGGCATCATCACCGGTAACTAGGTGGGTACGTTGCATTACCAAACCCACACAAGGAGCCAAGGGATCTTGCAAATCCGGGGAAATATCCTTGCGACTGTTGTACCAATTGAGATACTCCCGCACATCCTCATACATGGTAGTCGCCAAAGGATGCCAAATTCCCATATCTGGATAAACTACGGGCTGTGCGTATTCCAGGGGGGTAGAATTTTCTTTATCTACATTTTTAAATATGTATTTATCAGCCAACATCAACAAGAAATTTTCCAGGTTGTCTGGAGAACCTCCCAGCCAATATTGGAAACTCAGCATAAAATTCCTTGCATCCTGAGCCTTTTCCACAGGTAAGAACTTCAATACTTGGGGCAATGTTCTTAACAGCTTTAACATCGCATCCTCAAACCCAGCACCGGATTTCTCCTTCCGCTTCCGCATAAACTGGGCGATGACACTCTTTGACTGTCCCAATTGTGCCATGGAAAAGCTACCCATTTTATTCAGGCGCATTACCTCTGGCATTGAGGGAAATACCACCGCAGCATCCAAACGCTCCCGATGGGGTTTAACTGTTTCTACTACTTTTTGAGCTAAATCTTCAATAAAAATTAAGGAGGCAATAAAAATATTGGCTGTCTCCATATCTTTTTGGAACTCCTGATAATTATCTATATCCCGGAGTTCCTCAATTAAATAACCACTAATTTCAATTGCCAGATGGGGGTGGTTTTTGTTAATAGTCCTCACAGCTTGTGACAATGCACTCTGATATTGGGACTCTAACACGACATAGACCACCTTGAGTAAATGCCGCCCCCGCAAGTCATCGGGTGCAATATGACGAATGGTGGACTTGACGTGGGTGAACATGCTTTCCTAAGCTCCTTTGATGCGTGTTCTGTGGGAATCATCTTTAAGGGTCGGTGTGCCATGGGCTATTACGGCATTGATAAACCGCAATAACCTGCTCAATTTTGAGGCACTATGAAGTTTTTACCAGAAAATGCCCCTCAAACACCTTTTATATCGTTTGTTTGACACAAAACGATATAAAAATACTCATTATTGTTTACAAAAGTTAACTTTATATTAGAGTGATTACACTTACAAATATTAATTTTATTTACATTTATTTTTAACTATTTGGTTTTATAGTATTTGACAAAATTAATTAATTATGGTAATTAAAATTTGCGATCGCTCCCCAGGTTAACTTGAATTAGTGATGCAAATGCGATCGCTCATGTATCATTAATAAATGTAGGAATTTAGCATTTTTTCCAACCCTGACTTGCTGGTATGGAGCCAATCGGTAAATAAAACAACTCTAACTTTGACCGAAAAAGAGAAGGATACAAGCCCCCGGATTTATCCGTGGAAAAATTAAAAATAATTGTGCCGCGATGCGTAAGCACAAGGCATAATTATTCCTTGTTTCAAGCCCTCCGCAGTCGCTCATGGGGGTTTCCCCCATGAGCTGCTGCTCTCTACATTTATGTATGGGGTTTCTCCCCTGCTCCCTGCCCCCTGCCCCCTGCTTCTTCCTGACAATTGTCTTGTATGTTTTGAGACACATGAGCATAAGGACTATAAGTGATGACATTATCTATCCAATTAACCCCAGTTCCCACCCTAGAAGAATTTTTACAGTTACCAGAAACAAAACCCGCAAGTGAATATATTGATGGGAAAATCTACCAAAAGCCGATGCCACAAGGAAAACATAGTACTTTACAAATTGAATTAGCTTCTGCGATTAATCAAATAGGTAAAGCTGAAAAATTAGCTTATGCGTTTACGGAATTACGCTGCACCTTTGCGGGTAAATCTATAGTTCCAGATATCGCTGTGTTTGAATGGGAAAACATTCCTTTAGATGAAAATGGTCAAATTACGAATAAATTTGAAATATCCCCCGATTGGATAATTGAAATTCTTTCACCAGAACAATCTGCAAATAAGGTGATTCGTAAAATTACATTTTGCCTCAAAAATGGAACAAAATTGGGTTATCTTATTGACGCTGATGATGAATCAATTACTGTTTTTCAACCCAATCAATTACCAGAAGTATATGAGAAACAAGATACATTACCTGTGTTGAGTGTTTTAGGAGATTGGCAATTGACTGTTGAAGACGTATTTAACTGGTTAAGTTTTGCTAAATAAATTTCTGAGTTTTTTATTAATAATAGAAACAGTAATTGATTTACTGAAACTTCTCTTTCCACCGCACACCCAAAGCTAATAAACCTAACCCAAATAACCCCGCAGTTGCACCTGGTTTCGTTACAGAAGCGGATTAATCTGATATATACGCCCAAAAATTCCCTATTTGGAACAATCCTGTTTGAGCGAGGTAATCAGCTACATCCATACCTTGATGAAAATTACTGCTATTAATCTCTATTCACTTCACAAATCTCTGTATAATCAAACTCGTTTGGACTTTGTTTTACTAAAGGATAACTTTCTCCTC
>JASJCX010000299.1 GCA_030065255.1 Calothrix sp. MO_167.B42
CGTCTCAAAATACATATTTTTTGTTTTTCATAAATAAATGAGCGGGGCTTTAAACCCTTTTGGCAGAGGGAAGAATTATTTTCTAAAACCTCCTGCCCTCTGCCTCCTGCCCTCTGCCTTTCTTCGGTAACCCTTGCTCCTGGATTTATCCACGGGGAAACTGATAACTGATAACTGATAACTGATAACTGAAATGACCAATAGCAATAATTTAATTATCCGCGATCGCTGTTTCTCTTGGGGACAGCGAACTTATTTAATGGGTGTTTTAAATATTACCCCTGATAGTTTCAGTGATGGTGGTGATTTTAACTCAGTATCTACGGCTGTAAACCATGCCCAGGAACTAGAGGCAGCTGGAGCAGATATTATAGATATAGGTGGCCAATCCACCAGGCCAGGAGCAGAACAAATTTCCCTCAAAATGGAATTAGACCGTGTATTGCCAGTGTTAGAGGCAATCCGCGCACAAACCTCAATTCCCATTTCCGTCGATACCACCAGGGCAGAAGTAGCCAAAGCTGCGATCGCGGCGGGAGCAGATATAATTAATGATATTTCTGGGGGGAGTTTTGAACCAGAAATGTTACCCACTGTCGCCAAGCTGGGTGTGCCTATTATTATCATGCATATACGTGGTAATCCGCAGACAATGGGGCAATTCACCAATTATCAAAACTTAATGGGGGAAATTGGTGATTTTTTAGCATCCCAAATCGCCGCAGCCGCTTCTGCGGGTATTCCCAGGGAAAAAGTAATTATAGATCCAGGGATTGGCTTTGCCAAGAACTACAATCAAAACATAGAGATTTTCCGCCGTTTACCAGAATTACGATGGCTGAATTGTCCTATCCTAGTGGGACCATCTCGTAAAAGTTTCATTGGTCGGATTTTAAATCAACCCCAAGCAAAAGCTAGGGTTTGGGGAACCGCAGCTGCTTGTTGTGCAGCCATCTTTAATGGTGCTGATATTCTCAGGGTTCATGATGTCCAAGCTATCCATGATGTCAGCTTAGTTGCGGATGCAATTTTTCGGGACTCAGTTTATACCAATTCACGAAAAATCTAATACAAATGATTAATCTTTAAATTCTTTCCCCCTGCACCTTGCCCCCGTTCGGCTGAGCTCACGGCCGAAGCCTGCCTCTGTGCTGCCTATGTGCATCAATTTTAAAGTGAAACGGTATTAGGTGTGGTAATTTAGTTGTCTGCTCCTATACCGTTGCCATTACCATTATCTTTACGTGCGACTTCCTCAGCAACTACCTGATCGTAGATATCTTTTGAATTGCCTGGATCCATGAAAATGATTTTAGCATTGTCACTAGCACTGAGTCTTTGGCTGGCTTCAACATAATCTTGGGCCACAAGATAGCGGAGAATTTCTCTACTCTCGGGGTTAGAACGGATAGCTTCGGCAATAATCTGCACGGAAGTCAGAGTTCCTTGGGCCTTTTTGATTGCAGCTTGTCTTTCCCCTTCTGCCCTCTCAATCGCCGCCTGGGTTTCAATTTCTACAGCTCTTTGCACTTCCATTGATTTTTGCACGCTCTCAGGGGGGTTAATACTTTGAATATCCACCCTTAAAATATTGACTCCCCAATCTCTAGTGATATCATTCAACTTATCTAATACTTGTTGATCCATCTCCGCTCTCGAAACGTTGGTTTGATCCAAAGTATTTTGGGCAATAACTTCCCGGAGAGTGGTAATAGCCAGATTATTCAAACCTTCTTGCAGATCGTCAATTTCATAAAAGCTCTTCTGCATATCTATAATCCGCCAGTAAACTACACCATCTACCTCCAGATAGATGTTGTCTTTGGTGATCACATTTTGAGGCTTAATGTCCAGAAGTTGTTCTCTGGTAGTGTCCTCCATGACGACTTGATCGACAAAGGGGACAATAAAATTCAATCCTGGTGGAAGTTTACGGTGTTTCCTTCCCAAGCGTTCAACTAGGGCTTCATTACCTTCATTAATAATTTTTGCCGAGCCCAAGGCATAGCCCATGAGCACTAAAACGATCGCAATAATTGACCCTTCCATATATACTCCTAAAATTTTAACTATGAGGGGGATTTACTTTATGAATTCAGTACAATCTGAGTCCTTATATTTTCAGTCTAGTATTTTTAACGTGTAATCTTCTTATCACAAGTGGGAGTGACAAGCAAGATATTTAATGTTAGTACACTTAGACATTATTTAAATTGGTATAAGTTGCGATCGCTCGATGGCAAAATGATTAATTTTATGTAACGGTAAATACTGATAGGCTTTACAGGTTTACTATTTGCTCCAGTCGAAAAAAACCAACCTACTAGTCCACCATATTAGTTACGAGGGATCACAGATCCCCGACTTCTCAAAGAAGTCGGGGATCGCTCACACCCGCGACTTGTCAAGATTAATGTGGTCGAGTACTACTTTTACTGTCCTAATAAGTATAATTAATCACCAAACTCCATGTCAGAATCTGCCACACAAATAGTAAATCATAATATTAAGCCGGGATGGACATTGGATCGACGAGATCCTCAATTTATTCAATCCCTAATGCCCACTTGGGAGTGGCTGTACAACAACTATTTTCATGTGCAAACCAGTGGATGGCATCATGTCCCCAAAAATGAAAAAGTTTTGATAGTTGGTTCCCATAATGGAGGATTAGCTGCTCCTGACGTACCTATGATGATGTACGACTGGTTTCGCAGATTTGGTACGGAACAGCCTGTATATGCATTGATGCATCCGATTATTTGGCAAGCATTTCCGGCCTTAGCTCAAACCGCAGCTAAGGCCGGAGCCGTTGTTGCCCATCCAAAAATGGCTTACAATGCCTTACGCTCCGGAGCTAGTGTATTGGTATATCCTGGGGGAGCACAAGATGTATTTAGGCCCCACCATTTACGTAATCAAATTTATTTCGCTGGGCGTAAAGGGTTTATTAAACTGGCACTGAAGGAAAAAGTCCCCATTGTTCCCATGATTTCCTGTGGTGCTCATGATACCTTCTATGTCATGGCTGATATGTATGAACTAGTCAGCCAACTACATCAATGGGGAATGCCTTGGTTATTCGATCTAGATCCCACAGTATTTCCAATTTATTTGGGATTACCTTGGGGATTAGCCATGGGTCCCCTGCCTCACATCCCCTTACCAGTGCCCATGCATACCAGGGTGTGCCCTCCCATTGTTTTTGAATCCTATGGTAGGGAGGCAGCCCGCGATCGCCATTATGTAAATGAATGTTACGAATTAGTGCGATCGCAAATGCAACAGGAATTGGATGCCTTGGCAAGGGTGGCTAAAACACGCATACATTGCCCTTTTGGCAAATATAGCAGTTGACGGTTGACGGTTGACGGTTGACGGTTGTCAGTTGTCAGTTGGTAGTTGGTAGTTGGTAGTTGATGGTATTAAGGAAACTTACTCATTACTCATTACTCATTACTCATTACTCATTACTCATTACTCATTACTCATTACTTCCCCACACTCCCTACTCTCCTGCCTCTTCAGTGATTTTCCTTAGATGTGAATGCCACACTCAGTTTTTTCACTACCCCGCCAGCGTCCAGCACGCTCATCTTCGCCTTCAGCAATCTTGGAGGTAATGGGTTCATCGCCAATGCTGGGATAACCTTGGTCATGTAAGGGATTGTAAATTACCCCATGTTCTTTTACATACTCCCAAGTTTCTTTACGTGTCCAGGTGGCGATGGGATTAATCTTCATTCGCCCTTGGTTATCTAGCTCAAATATGGGCATATTCGCACGGGTAACAGCTTGATCCCGACGACGGCCAGTAATCCATGCTACGGTATTTAATTCTTGTAGACCCCGTTGTAGTGGCTCAATTTTTGTAATTTGGTGAAATTGAGTAATATCTTTATCCCATAAAGCTTCACCATATTTTGCGGCAAATTCTTCACGGCTATTGATGTCGGGGGTTTTGTATAATTTCAAATTCAGGTTGTAAACCTCGATTACTTTGTCAACTAATTCTAGAGTTTGAGGGAAATGATATAAGGTATCCAGAAATATGACTGGGGTTTGCTTTTTGAGTTCGCGGTAGAGAATATCGGTGATTACTATATCGTCTACATTAAAGGCGCTAGTTTGTACTAACCCTGTGGGCACATTTTCCACAGACCATGCCAAGATATCTCTGGGGTGTGCGGTTTCAAATTGTTGATTTAATTGGTCTAGGTCGAAATTGATGCTGCTTGACGTGGTGGAAGAAGTCATAACAATTTTGGATTTTGGATTTTGGATTTTGAATTTTGGATTGACCCCATATCTAAAACCAGGGGCTTGAAATTAAGATAAAACCGTTTGTTTTTTTCCACGGATAAATCCGCAGAGCAGCGCACAAAAAAGGGAGTTCCCTCCATGAGCGACTGAGGAGGCTTGTATCTGTGTTTATTTTTCGGTCATAAGTGTTAGCTCTCAATCAAACATTTATGTACCTGTATTGGAAGTAATTTTACCGCAGAAAGACGCATAATCCGGTCGGGAATTCGGTATTTGTTTTTTGCTCCCATTGGGGAAGAGGCAGGGGGAGTGTGGGGAGTGTGGGGAAGTAATGAGTAATGAGTAATGAGTAAGTTTCCTTAATACCATCAACTACCAACTACCAACTACCAACTACCAACTACCAACTGACAACTGACAACTGTCAACTGACAACTGACAACCGTCAACTGTCAGTAACACTAACTACATATATGAAGAAACTTAAAGTAAATTTAACTTTTACTATGGATTTATCAAGGAATATACTGAATATTGGTATTGTTAATGGAACGTTAAAAAACAAGGAATTCTATAACTATGAATAACTTCAACACTCCCAACCCATTGAAAGAATCTATGTTAATGGGAGTTTTGGTGATGCTGACTAGTGTGAGCGTGATCACAATCATGAATATGTTTTAAGCCAAAAATAAAAATTGTAATGAATTTATGTAACAAAACCCCAATCAGAAATGAAAGGGGTTTTTGAATATGCTTATTGTTGATATAAATATGTAGCAGCGACTAACTACAACACCTCTGCTATCCTTGACATTTACATCAATCGATAAATGCAATTAATTTTATACAGCAAACCAGGATGTCATTTGTGCGAAGGTTTGCAGTCAAAATTGGAAACAATTATGCAAATGGGTAATATCCCCTCTCTTCAATTAGAAATTCGTGATATTACAACCCGTGATGATTGGTTCAGTGCTTATGAATATGAAGTACCTGTACTGTTTTGCTCTAGGGATGAAACTGGGGATAACTTGCAACCCATACCCCGCCCTTCTCCCCGAATTACAGTGCAAAAATTAGAACAAATTTTGCAAAAATACCTCTAAGTAGTTGGAGAAAAAATAAACTTGGTGCAGAATAGGCGCAAACACGGCACGTTATGAGGTTGACAAAGATGAAACTGCGTGAGTTACTAGCCACTTTAGAGGGAATTATTCAATTACCTCAACATTCAGCTTTAGATGCTGAAGTTAAAGGCTTAAAGACCAATTCCCATACTTGCGGTGCGGGAGATGTGTTTATTGGCATGCCAGGAACCAGGGTTGATGGTGGGGATTTTTGGCGTAGTGCGATCGCATCTGGTGCCATTGCAGGGATTATTTCCCCCGAAGCAGCAGCGAAACATCCCCCTACCGATGCAGATTGCGTGATTGTGGCGGCGGATATGACTCAAGTCTGTGCCCAAATGGCCACTGCTTTTTATGATTATCCAGGTCGCAAGTTGCAATTGATTGGGGTAACGGGAACTAATGGTAAAACTACCACCACCCATTTGATTGAACATTTTTTTCACCAAGCTCAACAACCCACGGCTTTAATGGGTACTTTATATACCCGTTGGCAAGGGTTTGAGCAAACAGCAGTCCATACCACACCCTTTGCTGTGGAGTTACAAGCACAGTTAGCCGCAGCCGTAGATGCTGGGAATCAGTATGGAATCATGGAAATTAGCTCCCATGCTTTGGCCCAAGGGAGGGTATTAGGTTGTCAGTTTGCAGTCAGTGTATTTAGTAACCTCACCCAAGATCATCTGGACTTCCACAAAGATATGGAAGATTATTTTGCCGCAAAAGCCCTACTGTTTTCCTCTGATTATTTACAGGGTCAGGCAATTATTAACGGTGATGATGACTATGGCCAACGGTTAATTAAGAGTTTGGATACCCAGAAAGTTTGGAGTTACAGTGTTAACAATGACAACGCAGACTTATGGATGAGTGACTTAAATTATCAACCAAATGGAGTTAGTGGGCAACTGCATACACCAAAAGGAAATGTCGCTTTCTGTTCACCCTTAATTGGTCAATATAACCTAGAGAATTTATTGGCAGCAGTGGGAACGGTTGTATATTTAGGTTTAGACTTACAGGTAGTAGCAGAAGCGATCGCTAATTTTCCTGGAGTTCCAGGAAGAATGGAAAGGGTACAAATTTCCCCAGAGCAAGATATTAGCGTAATTGTGGATTATGCCCATACACCAGATAGCTTAGAAAACTTACTCAAAGCCTCCCGTCCTTTTATTCCTGGTAAAATGATTTGTGTATTTGGCTGTGGAGGCGATCGCGATCGCACCAAGCGTCCACAAATGGGAAAGATTGCCGCAGATTTAGCTGATGTGGCAGTTGTTACCTCAGATAATCCCCGTACAGAAGACCCGGAAAGAATTTTACAGGATATTGTGGCAGGTATACCAGCAACAGCAAATCCAACAGTAATTGGCGATCGCTCCCTGGCAATTCAAACAGCGATCGCCCAAGCACAACCAGGGGATGGTATTCTCATCGCCGGTAAGGGCCATGAAGACTACCAAATTTTAGGTACAGAAAAAATCCATTTCGATGACCGAGAACAAGCCCGGGCAGCCTTAGCCAATAGAATGGGCAGTAAGGTTTAAGAAAGAGTTGATGGTTGATGGTTGATGGTTGATGGTTGTAGGGGCGGGGTTTCCTCGCCCAAAACAACCTTACTCCCAAGAGCAAATTTCATAACCAAGCTATGAGTTTGCTATTATGTTTTACATAAGTTAACAATGCACCCTAAATTTCAGCCATTTAATATTTCCTAACCTTTATAGGGACTGCCATATCTCGGTTATTTTTAACATCAGCCCCCATGAAAACTGCCATCAAGCCCCATACTCCACCCAATCGACTCTTTTCCCATGTTCAGCTTCATGAAAACCAACTCAGCCATCAACCAGGCAGTATTTGGGGAAGTATTGCCTTAGTTGCTGGAACCACCGTAGGCGCAGGTATTCTGGCCTTACCTGCGGTGACTTTACCATCTGGAGTAGTTCCATCGACAACCTTATTAATAGGGGTGTGGGTATACACTTTAGTATCCGGATTGTTGCTTGCAGAAGTGACTTTAAACACCATGCGTGCTAGCGGTAATCCCAATAATAATCTGTTATTGATGGTTGCCAATACCCTTGGGAAGCCAGTTGCAATCATTGCTGCTGTAGCTTATTTATTTATGCACTATGCATTGCTGATTGCATATATTGCTGAAGGTGGAGAAATTATCGCGTCAGTTTTATCACAATGGAGTGCAGGGAATATACCTGTATGGGTGGGCAGCATCACCTTTACCTTGATTTTTGGAGGTATGATGTATGTTGGCAAGGATAAATTGTTGGCAAAAATAAATGGTATTTTAGTCGCAATTGTTATTACTTCATTCATCGGATTATTGTTCTTAGGAGCAACCCAGGTACACCCAGAACAATTGCAATTTCGAGATTGGACCGCCTTATCTCCGGCGATTTCCGTGATGCTGGTAGCCATGTTTTACCATAACATAGTGCCAGTGGTGGTAAATCAGTTAGAAGGAGATGGGTTTAAGATTCGTCAGGCAATTATTATTGGTTCCTTGATACCTTTAATTATGTTTTTGGCATGGAATGGGGTGATTTTGGGTAGCGTGAGTTATGAAAAATTACAAGGGGTATCCGACCCCTTAATTTTGCTACGTCAAGGTAATGGAGGGGAATGGCTAGGAGTACTCTTATCTATTTTCTCAGAATTTGCGATCGCTACATCTTTCATTGGGTTTATGTATGGCTTAATCGATTTTTTCAGGGATATTTTCCAACGAGTATCGTCCAAGCAATCTGATGGGCGTTTACCCCTAATTTACTTGGCAATTTTGCCTTCCCTGAGTTTAAGTACCCTCCAACCAGGCATTTTTTTTACTGCTTTAGATTACGCTGGAACCTATAGTATTTCTGTTTTGGGTGGTATCCTGCCTGCATTGATGAGTTGGCAACAAAGAAAAGTTTTAATCGTTAATCAGTCTTTGGTTCCTGGTGGAAAAATCACTTTAATTACCATGATTGCCATTACATTGTTAATTATTTTCAGACAACTTTTGACATATTAAATACACCCAGGTATTGATTACCAAAAAAGATTTGGGCGTTTCATAATTGCGGGATGATTTGTCTCACGCTCCAGGCGCTCCAGACGCAGAGAAAATAAGGAGTTTGAGATTTTAATACATCAAATTTTATACCATCATATCATGTCCGGGGGCATACCCATAGTATGTCATTGCGAGTGGAACGAAGTGAAACGACGCAATCACAAGGTCTTTGGGATTGCTTCCCTACTCTGCGAGAACGCTTTCAGCGAA
>JASJCX010000018.1 GCA_030065255.1 Calothrix sp. MO_167.B42
TTTGAACTTGTATAAAACAGTGGTTGGATTCTTGATGGGGCTTACATACCTAATTATACCAAGAAAATATAAGTTAGTGCTTTTTGTGTTAACACCCACTAACTTATACATATCGATGTTTGTTAATATTTGTCTACATTTTCAGAAACTTATAGCGATACTAGAGAAACACCACTTATTTATGAATCTGCCCAAGGATTTGACATTGCGGTTTGCCCAACCAGGGGATGGTACTGCTTTATTTACTTTAATTAAAGGTTTGGCAGAATATGAAAAATTATCCCATACTGTCACCGGTAATGCTGAAGACTTAGAAAAACATCTATTTGGCTCCCACAAATATATAGAAGCTATCCTCGCGCAAAAGGATAACAAACCTGTAGGCTTTGCCTTGTTTTTCCATAACTATTCAACATTCTTAACCAAACCAGGAATTTACTTAGAAGACATATTTGTATTGCCAGAATATCGGCAACAAGGCATTGGGAAAGTACTGCTGAAAAAAGTAGCTCAAGTCTGTGTTGACAGGAATTGTGGGCGTTTAGAGTGGAGTGTATTGGACTGGAATGAGCCCGCACAGAAATTCTATCGTAGCATGGGTGCATCTATCTTAGATGAATGGCGAATTTGTCGGGTGACTGGGGAGGAGTTGAGACAGCTAGGAACAGAGGAGTGAAGGAAATTGGCGTTGCTGATTTGAAGTATGAAATTAAATAATGAGAATTAATTACACAAATTGTCTATTACCTGTTCCCTCTCCCCATGAGTGAATTTAATTTTGTCCAACTACATGTGCCTGGAGCGTGTTAGCGAAGCGAGGCGTAGCCCGATAAATTCATCCTCAGATTCACACAACGCCAATAAATCAAGTATTTCTCTGAAAAATAGTAGTCTACCAGCCAAAATTTAAAGTTATCTCAATGTTTGACGGCTTGTCTTTTGACGATCGCAACCCTACCCCCAGAAAATTATGTATGACAACTTGTCGAATCATTCTTTGAGATTGAGAGAACCCCAAATGAAGAAGATTATTTCATTGCTACTGTTAAGTATTACTGTCCTCACCTTTGCTTTCAGTAGTCCCGCTTTTGCCGCAGATGCAGCAGCAGGTAAGAAGATATTTAAGGCTAATTGTGCTTCTTGTCATGCTCGTGGTAAAAACCTGGTTAAGGCTAGTAAAAACCTGAAAAAAGAGACCTTGGAAAAGTATGATATGTACTCCGCAGAGGCAATTATTAACCAAGTTACCAAGGGTAAGGGTGCTATGCCTGCTTTTGGGAAAAAGTTAAAGCCAGAGCAAATTGAGAATGTGGCTGCATACGTTCTCGAACAAGCAGACAATGGCTGGAAGAAGAAGTAGATTTTTATCACCATAGTCTAAGTAGTAGGTAGGGCATATGTCTTGCCTACTAGTAGTCCACCACATTAATTTTGACAAGTCGTGGGTGTGAGCGATCCCCGACTTCTTTAAGAAGTCGGGGATCTGTGAGTACTAATTTTGTGTAGCGGCAAGTGTTAATTCAATAGAGAGAAAATTTTATGAATCGCTGTCATCGGTTCATCGGCGCTTGGATAATTGCTGTTATCTTGAGCTGCTGTGTGCTGGCTCCAGTTGCCAATGCTGGCTTTATTTCCACCAAACAAATAACGGCAAGTGATGGGTTCAAGTTGGGTGTAGAGAAGATGTGGCAAGGAGATTACCAGGGAGCGATCGCGGGATTTACCCAAGCGATTCAAATTCAAAGTAACTTTGCTAACGCTTACAGTAACCGTTGTCTTGCTTACCTACAATTACAAGATTACCAGAATGCGGTGTCAGATTGTACCCAAGCAATCAAAATTTCTCCCAAAAACACACAAGCCTATTTAAATCGGGGATTAGCTTATTTTAGACAAGGTAATTATCAGGCTGCGATCGCAGATAATGATCGCATAATTGCCATGGAACCCCAAGACTTCCGAGCTTACTACAATCGAGGAGTAGCCAATGCTTATTTGGGCAATCACCAGCAAGCCACAAAGGACTACAATCTAGCTCTGAGTCACAATCAAAAAATACCCAACAACCTGCTTGCGGATATTTATAACGATAGGGGGCTGGCTTATTTAGAGTTGGCAGACTTAGAGACAGCCATACTTGACTTTAACCGAGCAATTAATCTTGATGAGAACAACTACAGAGTTTACTTTAATCGGGGTTGTGCCCATGCTCAAACCGGTAATTACTCGGATGCAGTCAGGGATTTTTCTCAAGTAGTACAATTAAATCCCCAAAATGGCGACGCTTACTTGAATCGGGGTATAGCCTATCACAATCTTGGTTACGAACAAGCAGCTATCTCAGATTTACACCAAGCAGTAGCATACTTTGAACTTCAAGGGGAAAAAGTATCCTCCGCAAAAACCCTGAATATTATCAAAAGTGTGCAACAACAGATACCTTATAGGACAGCGATCGCTATGGCATCGTAGGAAGTGACAAATTCCTTGTAGGGGCACGGCATCGAGCATATCTCCCCATACACGATAATATTACACAAGCCGTGCCCTGGACTTAAGTAATAAGTAATAAGTAATAATATTATTAAATAATATGGCGTTGCTGAATAAAAATATGATTTTGCCCCCAACCCCCAATTCACCGGGGAGAAATATAATTTAAAATTCACCAATTTTGGTGGATTTAGGGAGCGAAATCGAATTGTTATACAGAGCTTATTACTTATTACTTATTACTTGTAAACAATCTCCGATGAGAGCCAGAATTGTAAATGACGTAATTTTTCTGAACCATGAGGACTTACCAACCTTTAAAAAAGGTGGTTCTGTGGTGAGGAATAGCTATTTTTGGGCTTTGCGTTCCATTGCTGGTAAAGCTGGACGTTATGGTGATTGGGAATATGAAAGTGAAGTATGGTTAGCATTGGGGCGAATGCTGTTATCTTTTGCTGAATCAGGTTATTTAGGGGTGAGAGAAACCCAGTTAGAGTTTCCCCACTCCCAAGATATTCCTCATGTGTTACGAGATGCGTCTACTTGGGAGTGAATGGGTTGACAGTTGACAGTTGACAGTTGACAGTGATTATTTAGTCTCGAACAAAATATAAATGACACAATTAGAAAAGGCTCAAGCTGAGTATAAAATCTTTGCCCAACAATTTGCTAGTGTGGCGATCGCAACTGTAAATTCTGAGGGTCTACCCCATGCTAGTTATGCACCTTTTGTGATGGATGGGGAAAAAAATATTTACATTTTTGTCAGTGGTCTTTCTGCCCATACCCGTAATTTATATAGCACTCCCAAAGCCAGTATTTTATTTGCTGAGGATGAGTCGCAAACCAAACAAATCTTCGCTCGTCGTCGTTTAACTTTTGAGTGCGATGCAATTTTACTACCCAGGGAAACAGCAGAGTGGGAGAAAATTGCAGGGGAGTTTGAGCAACGGTTTGGTGAAATTATCAACATGATGCGGAGTTTACCCGACTTTCGTATTTTTAAACTTACCCCCTATGCAGGACAATTCACCATCGGGTTTGGTGCTGCTTATAAAATTAGCGGTGATGACTTGGATAATTTAATTCATATCGGTTCTGAAACAAATAAATAACGTCAGTTCGGGTTAAGAAGCTATAAAAGCATTTTCAATTCTCCAATGTTTTCGATATAAATCATGGGGTTGGTGAATGTTATGTGATCGTGTGGCGAAATCTCAAGTAGCGATCGCATTTGGAGACTATATTCAGCAGACATTGAATCAGCAGTCCGCGCGGTTTTGAAAAGCTTGGGGAGTTGAGGCGATTTGTTGAGTGTTAATTTTTACTAAAAACTGTAATTTTTCGCAATTTTCACCGCAATTTTGCCATGTTTTTATTCTAACGTTAATAATATAACACTAAGTTAAGATTAAGTTAAAGTGACGACATTAAATTTATAGACGCAGTTTAGGATTAGCTGTACTGAATTCTTGTAAAGGTGCAGCAGTTTCTTCTAACCTTGTATTCGCAGGTATCGCGCCTCATTTGGTGCAACGAGGAATTCCAGCAGTGGTCGCCATGCGATACCACATTTTTGATAATACAGCTAAACTCTTTGCTGACGAGTTCTACCGCACCCTTGCTCTTGGCTGGCCAGTAGATGCTGCGATTCAGACTACCCGTAATGCTATTTATAGGGAGGTTGGCTTAGATCAGCCAGACTTTGCTACTCCAGTTCTCTATATGCGAGCTAAAGATGGAATGATCTTGGGGTCGAGCTAACATCTGTAATGCCCTGTTTACATTGAGCTTCTGTAGGCATAGTTACAGGTGCGATCGCTTCCAGTTTTTCTTGCTAAATTCTACATGGTCGCAAATGCCACTTTTCATTTTGTTGCAGAAATACTCCAGCCTCAGTAAATCTCAGTATTGTGAAGGTAGCAGCCTCTCGTCAATTGGTAGGGGGAGGGAATTATGAAAGATGCATCAAACTTCGGGCAATTTAAAAAAGAGATAGAAGAACGCGAGAAAGAACTGGCAGAAATCAACAAAGAAAACAAACCAATTAGTTTTTCATTTCTAAATAATGACCTTCCGAGTAATAACGACTCGCTCGCAAATCGTGACTTATTACGCAAAATAAGGAAGTCACAACTTGAACGTGAAATAAAGGAATTCAGAGAACAACAAGCAAAGCAGTCTGAAAGTGAGATAAAAAAACAATTAGATAAGTATATTGAGCCGATAAAAAGACATCGGGAAGATCCTGTAATTTATGAATCAATCGACCCTGTTGTACCCCGCAGGAACTTTTTTAGAGAAGAGGCTTCAGTTACTGGAGAATTGAATGACAAAGAAAGGCTACCCTTAACAGTACCTGCAATTACTCATAAACCTCCACCTAGAGTTAGTAATAGCAACTTTCTTATGATTTTATTTTGGTTAGCAGCAATTTTGCTAGTCATATCTCTCTTATCCAAACAAGGCACAAATGAAGAACAACAAAAAAACAAACAAGGTTATTTGCAAAGAAATGTGCCTATAGTGTTAGACACACAAACAGCATCGATTTTCTAAGGCATCGCAGTACAGAGTCATAGAGAAGCTTTCATCACTTATACCATTTTGAAAAAAGAATGCGACAGATGGGTAGGGGCATGGCACCAGTAAGATAATTTTATATATTGAAAGATTGACCGATGCCGTGCCCTGACGAAGAATTTATGTGTCGCAAACATTATTTAAATTGGTATTACTTCTCTTCTGTCTGCGGTAATTCCAAGGTTTGATACTTTTGCTATTCTTCCACACGCCCAGTTTTTCTTGTGCGATCGCTTCTATTTTCTTGAAAATACATTCCTAGCAGTAATAATTGTCACAGGATTGAGGGGGGATAAGCGCGTTAAATTACCCACTGCAACAGAACGAGATAACTGTACTTGCAATATTTGATAACGCCAATCATGACCTTGAAACCATGATAAAGCTGTGTTGATATGTTCCATAGTCGCTAAAGCTAGAACTACTATCCCCTGGGGATTCAACCTTTGACTACAGGTATGGAGAATATCAGTCAAATTACCACCACTACCGCCAATAAAAACGCGATCGCATCTTTGCGGTAAACTATGTAAAATATCTGGGGCACTACCCAGTACAGGAATAATATTTTTGACTTGAAATCTTTCACAGTTCCGAGAAATCAACGAATGCCCAGCAGCCGTTTTTTCGATGGCATAAACCTGAGAACTAGGAACAAGTCTAGCAATTTCAATGGCAACAGAACCAGTTCCCGCACCAATATCCCAAATAACTTGTCCTGGACGCAACGATAATTCTGCTAATACTAAAGTCCGCACTTCCCGTTTAGTCATCAAGCCTGGGCGATCGCTAAAACTCAGAAACAGATTATCTGCTATACCAAACTGGGGTAGACTATCTAAATTTAACCCCTCCTCCTGTTCCTGACGGATCAACACCACCACATTCAAAGGTGCAAAAACGGAGTTTTCGATCCTTTCTATCTCCCCAGGTGCAAAACACCGCACCCGCTCATCTTCACCCCCCAAATTTTCACACACCCAAAATTGATACTGACTGGGTACATTCAAATCTTGTAATAAACGAGCGATCGCTTGGGGATTATGAGTACCATCTGTTAATACAGCAATTTTATCTTGCCCTTGTTGTAAAGCTTTAATTAATAATTCTAGGGAACGTCCGTGAATGCTAATAATCCGGGCATCCTGCCAAGGTATTTTAATACGATTAAATGCTAATTGTACCGAACTGTGATGGGGATAAAATTCTAGTTGTGCTGGGGGAAATTCAGATAACAGCAATCTTCCCAACCCAAAAAATAATGGATCGCCAGATACAAGAACTACAATAGTCCCTTCACTAGTTACTAAGTGGTGACGAATTTTCTCAATTACCTGAGTGAAATTTCCTAGAACCAAACGTGGGGCTTGGTGGTGGGGGAAATAATTCAAATGGCGATCGCTACCCACAATTAACGTAGCTTTATCTACCACTTGCTTGATAGTTTCACCCAGTCCACCTATCCCATCCAAGCCAATACCAACAACGTAAACTTTATTCATGGTTAGGAGTTATGAATATTTATGCTAAACAATTTTCGGACATTCATAACTCCTAACTTGTGAACACTGATTAAATAGATGACACTGATGACACGGATATTTGATAACCCAACAATTAACTATTAACTCTTAACTCCTACCGTTCGGACTTCGGCGTGAGCGCTCAGTCGAACGCTGAGCTCACGGCCGAAGCCTGTCAACTGTCAACTGTCAACTGTCAACTATCAACTATCAACTCCTAACTCCTAATCAGCCAAAACCGGGAATTAATCGCTTCATAGCACGGCCTGCCACATCGCCGTATTTTAACTCACCACAGAGGATTTTACCCATAATTTGGGGAGCAGAGGGGCGTTTCACAGCTTTATAACCAATCCCAGGGAAACGATAAAATGCTCCAGCTATTTTTTGTGCCCAAGCCATATCAGTACCCCATTCTTGATTAATAGTATCGGAGTATTGCTCCAAAGCATTAACATCACCAGCAACGGCTTTACCAATCGCCTCTGCTGCTTTTAAACCGCTAAAAATGGAAGGACGAATCCCTTCTGCGGTAAATGGATCGACCACACAAGCGGCTTCCCCTGCTAAAATTGCCTGTTGTGTATGCAGCTTTTGGTTTCCATTCCACAAACATAAGGCATGACCATACTGCTTACAGCCAGTTATATTCAAGCCAAATTTGTTACCATATTCATTCAAAATCTTTTTGAAATCTTGGGGTTCTCCACCGATAAAAGTACCAATACCAATGGAATAACCATCTGCCTTGGGAAAGTTCCACAAATAGCCATTTTTGACCATGCCAAACTCAAAATGGGCAATATTACCATCTTTAACCTCAGTTACGGCTTCAGCTTCCAAGGCACCAGCTAGGCGGCGCTTGCGTTCCTTAAAGCCCAACCACTTTGCCATTGGTCCTTTGGCACCATCAGCAGCAATTAGATAACGGGCTGTCAGGGAACCATTTGCTGTATTTACTTGCCAGTGGTCACTTTTAAATTCAATACCTGTAACTTCCGTATTATCCTTGAGTTCAGCCCCTTGTTTTTGAGCTTGCTCAACCAAAAAATGATCGAATACATCCCGTCGCACCATCCAAACTGGTTCGGGAGTATTCAGTTTTGTTTCCACCGGATCGCCCATTTTCCAAGTACAGCGAATAGTATCAGCTTTAATGGAAATTGCCGGACTAAAATCGAAATCAAACCATTGGGCAATACTTGGGGATACACCACCACCACAGGGTTTGTATCTAGGTAATGATTCTTTTTCTAAAACTAATACAGAATGTCCCTGTTTAGCTAAATGATATGCAGCTGTGCCACCAGCTGGTCCTGCGCCGACGATGATGCAATCGTACATATGCTTAAAATTTTACTCCTCAATCAGTTAAAGTATTTATAGACAAATAAACTAATTCTACCGATACCAATATTCGGGTTTTGTGACTTCCTTGAAATTACACAGCACTTTTTCCTTTTCTTAATATTTCTTCTAGATAAATTCTTGACATCCGTAATTATTTAGACGCAAATTATTCCTGAAGTTTTTATACTTCCGACGTTTTCTCCTGTTCTTGCTTTTTACTTTCTTGCGTCACTTTGGTAACATACATTTCTACATCGCGCTGAATGATCTCTTCCACAGCTCCTGCAAAATCACTAAAAGCTTCTTCATGGCTTTTGTAATTGGCATAGGAACCAGTTAGTTCAAACAATTCCCACCCTTGTACTTTCAAAATTTCCGTTGTACGCCGATAATGCCGCCAACGTTCCCCATAATGGAAAAATTCCTCAACGGCGGAACTGATAGCTACCATTCCCGATAGGATAATGGTAAATCCCTTAACATATGAATCTAAGGGTTTAGTATTAACATTTAAACTTACTAAAGTGGGGACAACCACACCCCCAATAATTGTTGTTAATCGTAATAAGTAATAGCGCTGACGGGCATGATTAGCTCGTTTTTCCATCCATAAAATCTGCTCTAACCAACGATGTTCTAGATAGTGCTTTTGTCTGCCATTAAATTCCAGAGTCTCAAATAAATTAATAAAATTTCGTTTTAATAATTGTGAATAAGAGTCTTTTTTTGCCACAACTCTCTCCTTAGGAGTAAAAATAGTCCCCATTATGCCAGCTAAACCTCGTTTATCTTGAAAGTTGCAGTTTTTTCGTGTATCTTAATATACTAATTTCTAAGTGTCAATCTTTCACAATCCAAAATCCAAAATTGATTGGCTTGGTGGTAACATCCTGATTAACAGGGATAAAACTGTACCATTTGAACGCCTCTAATTTTTGTAGACTGAAACTCTTATAGATAAGGGAGTTGCACGTTAATTTTTACCGTTAACTAAAAAGCTGCTGGGAAGTTTTAATCCACAACAGCTAAGATTTTTGCGGAAGATTTTGATACTTTTGACAAAAATTCAAAGTATACAAATTCAACCTATAATTGTGCTTTATCAATACCTTCGTCTTTGTTTGTAGGTTGAATTTATGTATAAAACTCAACCTAGGAATCAAAACATTTTTCAATTTGACAGAGGTATTATTGATGGAAAGTTGGAAACAGATTTAGACAGTGGTAATGTCTTTTTCTTTGTCTGCCAATAATTCGTCTATTTTCTTAGTGTACTTATCAGTTAATTTTTGTATGTCGTCTTGCAGATCTCTGGATTCATCTTCAGATATTTCCGAACTTTTTTCTTGTTTGCGAATAGAGTCCACGGCATCGCGGCGAATGTTACGAATTGCAACTTTCCCCTCTTCCGCATACTTAGCAGCAATTTTTACCAACTCTTTGCGGCGATCGCTAGTTAGAGGTGGAATATTTAATCGAATCACAGAACCGTCATTACTAGGGGTTAAACCCACATCTGACAGAGAAATTGCTTTTTCAATCAAGTTCATACTGCCCCTGTCATAAGGCTGAATCATGATTGTACTAGCATCTGGCGTACTAATATTTGCCAGTGATTTTAAAGAGGTAGGTGCGCCATAGTAGTCTACTGTCACTTTGTCTAGGAGACTAGTATTAGCACGACCTGTACGAATGGTATTAAAAGACCGTTGAGTAGCCTCAATGGTCTTTTGCATCGTACTTTCAGCTTCAGATAATTTCACAGGAACCTCCAACAAGGGTGCCGATAGTTTCTCCCATCACTGCACGATGAATATTACCACGGGCGGTTAGATCAAACACAAGAATGGGAATATTATTTTCTTTACATAGAGCGATCGCAGTACTATCCATCACTCGTAAATCCTTAGCCAAAACGTGGGCATAAGTAAGACTTTGGTAACGTTTTGCCTCAGGATGTATCTGGGGGTCAGCATCATAAATTCCATCTACTTTGGTTGCTTTAAAAATCACTTCCGCATCAATTTCTGCTGCCCGTAATGCTGCGGTAGTATCGGTCGTAAAGAACGGATTTCCCGAACCCGCACCAAAAATCACCACCCGGTTTTTTTCCAGATGGCGAATGGCACGACGGCGAATATAAGGTTCTGCCACTTCTTGCATGGCGATCGCAGTTTGAACTCTAGTTTGAACTCCTATTCTTTCTAAGGACTCTTGTAAAGTCATGGCATTCATTACCGTGGCAATCATGCCAATATAATCCGCGGTTGCCCTATCCATGCCCGCCGATGCTGCTTTCATGCCACGAAAAATGTTACCCCCACCAACCACAATGGCGATTTGTACGCCAGTAGCAACTACTTCTGCTACTTCTTCGGCTATTTCTTTGACCACTTCGGGATCAATTCCATAACCCATATTTCCCATTAGGGCTTCACCACTTATTTTCAGCAAAACCCGGCGGTAATGTGTTCCCATGAAGTTCAACTCGATCAGAAAATTTGCAATTACCTCCAATTTAAGATAGCAGCGAGGGTGACAATCTGTCTCTAGTTCCTCCAGATTAAAGGGGTACCAATGGATTTAGTTTCTTGGATGGCTATTTCTTCTCCTGCTAATGAAGAAGTAACTGCATCCTGGAGATAACTAATTTTCACCAATTTGTCATCCTTAGGACTATCATCAATCAAACCCTTGTAGCGAAGAAAACCATTTTTGTCTATCAGGAAAGCCGTCGGCGTTGTTCTAGCACCAAAACTCTGTGTCACATCTTGAGTTGAGTCCCATAGGTAGGGAAAATTTAACTGATGATTCAGGGCAAATGATTTCATTTTATCAAAGTTTTGCATGGGAGTAGCTTCAACATTCTTGTCACCATTCACTCCTATCAAAGTAAACCCCAAGGTCGCAAATTCCCTTTGCAGATGTTTGAGTCTATCTAGATAACATTTCACATAGGGACAGTTATCGCTCATGAAAATGACAGCAACTGCCTGGCATTTGTGCAAATATCGACTCAAGTGGTGTACTTGTTGGTCAACTCCTGGCAATTCAAAATCTGGCGCATAGCTCCCTATCGGTGTATCAATTGTATTTAATATATTCATGTTTTTGACTCAAAGGAACTAAGAAATATCAAATATATTTGTCATATTTAACAGTTATCAGGTATCAGGTATCAGTAAAGAATGATGCACTTAGGAATCTGGATTTATATCTCCTACCAATTGGTGATCGACCTTGGTGGTGAATCCGTAGGGTGAACTTAAATCCCCGACCAACGCCTTGATAACTATTCACTGTTCACGGATTTAATGTCAATTCCCAATCACAACTCAATCCTTTCTAAATGCCTTATGTATAGAAATTTTTGCTTAATTCCAATACAAAAAAATTTGCAATACTTAGAACGTAGCATAATACTATACCCAAAAAATATATTAAATTGAAGTGAAAACCGCTATCGCTATATGTTTTTCAATTTTATACACCTATTTAGGTCTAGTAAATTGGGAAATTACTTAATTTACTAAATCATGTCAATTAGATTTCAGGCTCTTAATCAAGATTGCTGATTTATCTTGGGATCTAATGTAAGAATTATGTATATATGTTGAGATTTTTAACTCTCTAAGTTGAGTAAAATATAAATCCTATCAATCGCAGTCTTTAATTAATCAATAATTGTGAATTTTTTTATGAATTCCTCAACTTCAACTAATTTACTAAATTCCACAAAAACCTGGACTTGGAAAAATCTGCGTATTTGTTATCAAACCCAAGGAATAAATGGACCGCCTGTACTTATGGTGCATGGTTTTGGTGCTTCTTGGGGACATTGGCGCAAAAATATCCCTATCCTGGCTCAAAACTGCCGGGTTTATGCCATTGATTTACTTGGTTTTGGTGGCTCTGATAAACCCCAACCGAATGAAGATATTAATTACACATTTGAAACCTGGGGACAACAAATCGGTGATTTTTGCCGGGAAGTGATTCAGGAACCTGCTTTTTTAGTCGGAAATTCCATTGGTTGTATTGCAGCAATGGAAGCGGCGGTAAAAAATAGTGACATTGCTTTGGGTGTAGCATTAATTAATTGTTCGTTACGGCTATTACACGAACGCAAACGGCAAGATATATCTTTTTTCCGTCGTCTTGGCACACCAATATTTCAAAAAATTTTGGCAATTAAACCCCTAGGCAAATTCTTTTTCCATCAAATTGCCAATCCCCAAACGGTAGAAAAAATTTTACTCCAAGCTTATGTCAATCGTGAAGCGGTGACAGAGGAGCTAATAGAAATGCTTGTCAAACCTGCAAAGGATTCTGGGGCAGCAGATGTGTTTATTGCCTTTACAGCTTATTCTAGTGGTCCCCTAGCAGAAGATTTGTTACCTCAGTTGGAGTGTCCAGCTATTATTTTGTGGGGATGTGCCGATCCTTGGGAGCCAATCGGGTTGGGTAGAGAATTAGCCAATTTCCCCCAAGTGCAAAAATTTATTCCTTTGGATGGCGTTGGACATTGTCCTCAAGATGAAGTTCCTGAAGTGGTTAATCCAATTTTACAGGACTGGATTTGGGAGCGATCGCGTTCCACCAAACAACTAAATTCTAATCAAATTTGCTAATTATAGCACTACGAAATTAGGGCGCGGACATTCCTAAATTCAAAAAACCCTTTGATAGTCTGCTGTTCGGTGTTCGGTGTTCGGTGTTCGGTGTTCGGTGTTCCCTATTCCCTATTACCTAGCGCGTAGCGCCATACTATAGACGGGATAGTTAATTTTGTTGATGTTGTTCATTGCTTAAACCCAACATCTAGGAAAGATTAAAGGGGAAATGTACAAACTATTTTGGTTTTTGCGTTAGTTTTATGGAAATAGAAGATTGATTGTAACAAAACCCCTACGAGAAAAGGGTTATAGATAATTATGGTACTTTTGAAATCTGAAACACTTATAGAATAAGGCTTTCAACGATTTTTAACCCAGTTTTTCATAAAAACAACCGAAGAGCCACTATTTTCAAGACGTATTAGCACAAACCAAGTATTTAATCTGTATCCAGCCCCTCAATTGGAGAATATTGCAACTAAGGTAGTTGATATTGAACTGGATTATTTAGCATTTCCCTTTGTTCTAAATAATCCTGACCCACTTGTACGCTAATATCGGAATTAATATTTCCAGTACTTTCTACCCTGACTTCCCCTAATCCCAGAATACTACGAACAGATTCTGCACTATTACCATCTCCTTGTTGGGCAACAATACGAGTTACCTTTAAGGGTAATCCCAAGCTTTTAGCAATGTAGACCTTCCTATAACCTGCTTTGCGAAGCATTCTGATTAAGGGTCGGAAGCTAATGTCATCACTACCTGTATAATCTTGGATGGCAACTCGTAATCTTCCCGGTTCTGGTATTTGGGCTAATTCTTCAGATTCTATGTCAAAATACTGACTCATCATGACCGGAATCTTTCTATGCTTGGGCAACCAGTAACTAGCTTTGTACTCTTTGGGATTACTAAAACTACCAGGAACCATTAACATTTGCATATTAGAACGATTGGTACGCACTCCAAATCCGGTTAGTGCTAATAACTCCTCTAGGGTTAAGTTAGTATCAATATTTTCCTTAACTACATTGAGAATTTGGGGTAATTGGGCTAAAGTACCAGGGTTTAGACTTTGCTCCATCAACGCCCGCATTACCATCTGCTGCCGTTGAATCCGACCAATATCTCCTAAATTATCCCGACGAAAGCGTAATAATTGTAACGCTTGGTCTCCATTGAGATGTTGCTTGCCTGCTTTTAAATTAATGTACAGATGTTGGGAATCATCTTGATACTTCATATCCTTGGGTACATTAACTGTTACCCCTCCCAAGGCATCGATTAATTTACCAACCCCCAGAACGTTGATACGGATATAGCGATCGATTCCTACACCACTCAAGAGATTACTGACAGTTTTGGCTGTCAAAGCTGGGCCACCTTCCCGGTTGGCAGCATTAATTTTCTTCATCCCATATCCTTCAAGCAAGACGCGGGTGTCTCTGGGGATAGAAAGCATGACTAGCTTTTTCTTTTGGGGGTCAAAACGAATTAACAGCATGACATCCGCCAGACCATCAAAGGAATTAAGCTGGGGTAAGTACCCTAATTTTTTGATTTCTTCGCGAGACTGGTTCACATCTGGGGGTAGAACGCTCATCCCCATGACTAAAATATTCACGGGACGGGTTAATTCAGAAAAGCGCAGTCCGTCACCAGAAATCCGATTTTTGTCAAATACTGCGGCTTCATCGGCGCTGAGATTTGCTCGCATTAATGGCTTACTGGTTAAAGAGACTGCTAGTAATGCCCCCGCAGTGGCTGATACTAGGGCAATACCAGTCATGCCCATCCAGAACCATATCCAGCGATTTGGTTGGGATTTGTGGCTATGTCTATCTTTTGGCAGAGACACTTTTACTGTATCGGAATTGTTTACTGAGGTTCTATTAGTCGTCACTTTTTTCCTCACACTCACTCATAAATATTTTTTAGATAGATCCTTTATAAGGCAGCAGATAAATCAAGTCATCATAGCTAGATTTTATTTAAACAGTCCTGATAGCTCTACTGTAGTGTCAATAAAAACACTTGTAGTAGTATTTTTGAAATTTGTGCTTCACCAGCTATGAAAAATGGTTGATTATCCTTAGCAGACCCCACACAATCCAAAGTATGGCAACATTAAAGCAGATTTGACTAGATTTGTGGCTAGATAATCTGTGTTATGGCAAAAATTTAAGTAGAAATACCGTAAATTGTGACTAAGATGAGATACTAGGACAAATACTTATTCCAGAATACTTCTGCAAGATGACTAAATCCGGGTAAAGATTTTGGTTTACCTTTAAACGCGCGAATCATCAACCAAACACTGACAAGGAAATAACCAGAAGTGAGAAAGCTGTTGAGGAGTAGTAAACGTAGGGTAAATAATTCCGAAGTAGTTGTCGCCCCAGTTGATAACAGCAAATTCCCCAAAAGCCAGGTAAATGCCAAGGTAATAGACAAGCGACTAGTTGTTAATTGTTCCCGAGTCCCTTGGCGACGATAGAGTGTCCACAAGGATGGGAAAAAGCCAATTACTGGAATTAAGTATACCAATAAATGGGTTGGAGGGGTTTGCGATTGTTCGGTCGTGGAAAATTTGTGCATAAAATCAAGATTTTTCGTATGTTTAGTTGGACTGTTCATCCTAAACTAGGAGTAATGAAGACTTTAATTTTGTTAGAGATAATAAATTGTAGGCAAAACCTAATTTATTTCTATCCCGTATTTGGATAAAAATGCAGACAGATAAGCTCCTTAATTGGTGGCAAACTCTCACTCCAATAGCTAAAATCGGCGCAGTCGCATTGTTGGCTCCGTTGTTAGTGCTTAATGGTTGGGCGGTTTCGGTAATTTTTGATTATTTTCATTCACTTATTGTTATTTTAGTCGGAGCATCAGTGTTGGCGTTTTTACTCAACTACCCTGTCAGGTTAATAGAAAGTCGAGGTGCAAAACGCGAGCCGGTTGCTATTGTTGTATTTTTACTGGCATTATCAATTTTGCTAGCTTTAGGGGTCACCCTATTTCCCCTAGCTTTGACTCAGGCTCAACAATTGGTGGCTCGTTTACCGGAGTTAATTGACTCTGGGCGATCGCAACTGCTAATGTTGAATGAAAAGGGGGAAATTTTTGGTTTACCAATTAATCTTGATGCTCTAGTTGGACAAATCAACGATCGCGTCAAAAATCAGTTACAAGCCATCGCTGGACAAGTGTTAAATTTGGCTGTGGTCACTTTTACCAGCCTATTAGACTTCCTCCTGACCATGGTACTAACTTTCTACCTGTTGCAACATGGGGATGAGTTGTGGCAAAGCTTAATCCAGTGGCTACCCAGAAAATTCCGCGAACCTTTTTCGGAGACGGTTCGCTTAAGTTTTCAGAATTTCTTTATCAGTCAACTGATTTTAGCTGTGTGCATGGCATCAGCTTTGATTTCCATATTTTTGTGGCTGAAAGTCCCATTTGGACTGTTGTTTGGCCTAACTATCGGAATTATGGCACTAGTTCCGTTTGGCGGTTCTGTGGGTATTGCTCTGATAACATCACTAGTGGCTCTGCAAGATTTCTGGATGGGTATGCGGGTATTGATGGCGGCAGTGATTATTCAGCAAATTTTGGAAAACTTAATTGCACCCAGGATTCTAGGTAGTTTCACTGGTTTAAATCCTGTTTGGGTGTTAATTTCTGTGCTGACAGGAGCTAGAATTGGGGGTCTTTTAGGGGTAATTGTGGCTGTCCCCACTGCTGTTGTGATTAAGACTGCTTTAATTGCTGTGCGTCTTCCTTATCCCAACCATAATGAAACTGATGGGATGAATTCTGGAGAAAAGACAGCTGCACTTCCTGAGCAACAAGAATCAACTGCCACCGAAGCACGGGGTTCGGTAAATATTTCAGAAGCTACTTGAAAGTTAAGAGTTAAGAGTTAAGAGTTAAGAGTTAAGAGTTAAGAGTTAAGAGTTAAGAGTTAAGAGTTGATAGTTGACAGTTGATAGTTGATAGTTGATAGTTGACAGTTGACAGTTAAGAGTTATGAGTTATGAGTTAAGGATAGAAAGAGTGAATATCAATCCAAAAGAGGCAACGGATAACAAATTAACGCATTATCTGTTTTTCAAAATCCAAAATCCAAAATCCAAAATCTAAAATCTAAAATCTAAAATTGCTAGGGGTTGACAATGGAACCCATAAATAGGATAGTTCCCGTTTGACGATCACTAATTGCACAGAAGAAAGGGCGATCGACAATCATTTTAAATGGCTCAGGCTTTTGTCTTACTGATGTTACCGCAACCCCTACAGAGGTGGCTGCTGCTGCTTCCGTACCTTCTTCATTCACTTCTGCAAAGGTTTTATGGGTAACATCACTAATAGCCAGCTGTTTACCAATGCCAGAAAAATCTGCTTTGTTGCTAAATGCCTCTCCCATACCCAAGGCTGTTAAGGCTTTTTCTAGCTTTACTTTATAATCAATTTTAAACTTAGGTAGGCGGATAGAACCCTCTGTGTTACGGAATTTAGACATCCATACTTTCCAGTTTTCTGCATTTAGCTCTTGATAAAAAGCCTGTAAACTAGAATTTTGTTTAGGTAGAAAAATATAAAAGCCAATATTCTTATCTTTCCCATAAGGTAAATTCACCGCTTGCAAATTTTCTGTTTCGTAGTAATAATAATTACCACTTTGGGACATCATTGGGACTTGTTTTTGTTCACCAGATAATAATTTAAATTGATATGGGGTAGTTTGTTTTGGGTCAAACTTTTGTGACCACTGACCTTTAAAATATATGGCATTAATCAGAAATAAAATCTGATTTGGTGGTATCTGCGTAACTATTTCTTTTATCTTTTCACCCGTATTATTACTGACCCAATTATTAATAATTCCTACTGCCCCAGGGTTACTAAAGTCTAAATTAGTCACCTGGGCTTGGTAAAATTTTTGATTTGTTTCCAGGAATTCTGGATTCAGGCTAACATCCTTATTTGCCCATAGGGAATTAGCAATGGTCAACTTGACTTCTGGATCGGGATTTTCTAGAAGTGCTTTTAGTGCCAAATTTGAGGAATTGATTTCTGGTAGTGCTAACCCTTCTAACTCTAATGCTTTAGCCATTGCTTGCTTGGTAGTACCACTAGCACCGTTGTAAGTCATAGCTAGAGCAATCCCTACACTCGAAGGGGAGATAAAAATGTTTTTTTGCAAATCATCTTGCAATAAAGTGGAAAAAAGTTTTAATCCAAACTTTGTGTTTGCGGCAATGATCTTGTTATCATAATTGATTTTTTTTTTGCTATGGGGTATTCAGAAGTATTTGCACGCGATCGCTCAAGATTTTTTGTATTATCCTTAGTATTGCCATTAACTTGGGAGCATCCCAATACACTCATGAGAACAACCCCAGCAGCAGCTAACACATACCGCCTCCCCAGACGCACACCATAACGCCTTTGCAGAAAAATTTCCCCAGCATCACTTAATTTTTGCTTCATGTTGCAACCTGAATTGTCACAGTCTTTATACTGACTATGACATCTCCAGAGTCTTCAAAGGTTATGGTTACACTTTTCGCAACAACCTCTCAATTTTAGATTTTAGATTTTGGATTTTAGATTTTGGATTTACCAGAAGTGTAACGAGAGGGTGAAAGCCCCTGAGAATAGCAACACAGTTGCGCGTTTCGTTCTTTAGACAGGGGATGAAACCCGATACGGTGGGATTTATCCCACAGTCTCCACAGGGTGAGCGAAAAAAAGTGTGGGGAGTGTGGGGAGTGATTTTTTGGATACTTAGCTAGAAATACCACCCAAAATTTCGTTCACCCGTCCCCACATCATGGGATAATAAATGATATTGCTGGAGGTGATTTGTTTGTACGGTTGTCAGCAGGTTTTAATTCACCCAAATCCAGATTTAAAAGCAATTTTATCATTTATTTGCTCTCAATCTAATAAATTGTCAAATTGCGCTCTCTACTATGCACGGCAAATTTGGTTTAAAACTAAACGCTACATTACTAAATTTGAGTTGGACAAGGAAATGAAATCAAATCGTCATTTCCAAACCCTCTATTCTCAAACTGCACAACAGTTGTGTCGTTCTGTGTATGAGTCATTTGCTAGCTTTAAACAACTTAATACTTTGTATCAACGTGGTGAGTTATTAGAAAAACCTAGACCACCAAAGTATAGAAAGAACGGTTTAAACAGTGTTAGCTATCCCAAACAAGGGTTAAGATTAATAGAAAATGGGCAAATCAGAATCCCTCTTGGTCAAACTGTAAAAGTCTGGTTTAAGTTGGATTGTTTCACCATACCTATGCCATCAAATTTGAAGTTTGAGTTCATTAGAGAAGTCAGGATTTTGCCGAGAAATCGCTGTTTTTATGCAGAGTTTGTCTATCAAGCTGAGGCTGTAATATCTGATGTAGACAAAAGTAGAGTGTTAGGTATTGACCATGGTTTAAATAATTGGTTAACCTGTGTTGATAATGTTGGTACAAGTTTTATCGTTGATGGTAGACATATTAAAAGTCTCAATCGTTGGTATAACAAACAAGTAGCAACAATTAAAGAGAATAAACCCCAAGGATTTTGGTCAAACAAACTTGCTGCCATCACTGAAAAACGTAATCGTCAAATTAGAGATGGGATTAATAAAACTGCTCGCATAGTTATTAACCATTGTTTAGAAAACCGGATTGGACGAGTTGTATTTGGTTGGGGGCAAGGAATTAAACAAGAGATTAATTTGGGTAAGAAATGCAATCAACAATTTGTGCAAATCCCCACAGCTAGACTCAAACAACGAATTGAGCAATTGTGCCAACAATACGGCATTGAGTTTTTGCAGACAGAAGAAGCAAACACCTCAACAGCATCATTTGTTGATGGTGATACACTACCAAAACATGGTGAGAAACCCAATGATTGGAAATCTTCTGGTTGTAGAATTAAACGGGGATTGTTCCGTACTGCAATGAATTGGTACATCAATGCAGATTGTAATGGTGCAGCTAATATCATCCGTAAGGTAAGCACAACACTTGGACTTGATACCAGTGGAGTGTGTAGGGGTGCTTTGACTCACCCCACCCGGATTTATATCTGGGTGACAGCTAATCAGAAGCTACAGGACGCGGTTTTAACCCGTCGTGCAGCATCCTTTTAGAATCCCCTCGCCTTCAGGCAGGGGAGCAGTCAAGCTTGACTTAGGGTTTTATCCTCAAGCTCATATGCTCCTTGGAAATAGTAGTTGAGATTTTCGTTATCTGAAGCAACTGCATTTACCACTTGTCCAAGTACATTTTGACCTGATTTTGCCAACAATTCACAGGCCGCGATCGCATTTTTATAATCAACTACCCCCGGACGTACCACCAACAAAACCCCATCAGCCATTTGTCCCAGGGTAGCAGCATCAACTACTAAGTTCAAAGCAGGAGCATCAATAATTACATAGTCATAATAGGCAGCAAAACTATCTAATAATGATGCCATACGCTGGGAATCGGAAACAGAAGCTGGACTAAAAGGTATAGCCCCAGAAGTTAATACATAAAGATTGTTACTCACTTTTTTAATCGCTTTCATCACCTCTACCTCTTTGAGGATCACATTACTCAAACCCTGGTGATTAGGCAAATTCCATATTAGATGCTGGGATGGACGGTATAAATCTCCATCCACCAACAATACCGAATGCTCTGCCTGAGTCATGGCCATAGCTAAATTAGCTGCCACAGTTGATTTACCTTCTTTAGGTACTGAGCTAGTAACTAATACTACCTTTGTCTCCTTGTCTGCACTGGCAAACTTCAAATTCGCCCGTAGCATCCGGTAAGCTTCACCCATAGGAGAGCGAGGTACATCCCTCATGGCCACCATCGGCAAAGATAACGCTGCATTCCCTTCTGTGCCAGGAAGTTTTTGCCATTGCTTCCATAGGGGAATTACACCCAATACGGGTATTTCTAGTAATTGCTTTGCCTCCTCTACAGTCTTAATGGTTTTATCTCTCACCTCTAAGATGCACATAGTTACCAAAGCAATCAAGCCAGACAACAAAACTCCACTCTGATAATAGATTTTCCGATCTGATATCGGCTCTGGAACAACAGTGGGCACTGAAATCTGACTGACATTATTCACAGGCTGATTTTCTGCAATGCGAGCCTTTTGTAGTTTTTGTAACAAATGCAAGTAAGTAGACTGAGCCGCGTTGACTTGACGTTCCAACTGTCTTTGTTCTTTTTCTAGTCTGGGTATGTTGTTCACCCGTAATCTATAACGAGCATCTAAAGTAGATAGGGTTGCCAATTCACTAGCCCACCCTAGGCGTATAGACTCCAATTCCACCAGTTTTGCAGCCCATTGTTGTTGCTGTAGCTCTCCAATTTGCAAATTACCATTGGGATTTACCTCTCCAGCACCCGAAACTTTCTCAATTCGCTCTTTTAAAATCTTCTTTAAGGTATTTAACTTGCTTTCTAGATTTTTAATTTCAGGATGGTTGCTCTGAAAAACCGTGCGCTTGTTTGCCAGTTGGGACTCTAGCTGCTGAATTTCTGCGAACAAGCTTTGAATTCCTTCAGCTTGACTTAAGGAGTTGAAAGCTGCTGCTTGCTGGCTACTCATCCCCAGTTGTGCCCTGATTTCCTTGGCTTGGGCACTGACATTGGCCATTTGCGCTTTAATAGTACCAATTTTTTGTTGTAAGTCTGCAATCATTTCCACCGACTTAGTTGCTTCTTCTTGCAGAGAAATAATGTTGTTTTTTTCTTTAAAATCTGCCAATTTAGCTTCTGCTTGACGAATTACCAATTCTTCTTTTGGCAGTTGTTTTTCTATAAATTGACGGGCTGATACCGCTTGAGCTTTTTGAGTAGATTCTTTGTAATCTAAGTATTTATCCATAAGAGTAGTTACTACCTGTGCAGCCAGTTCCGGATTACTATCCACATAAGCCACTTGCACGACATTAGTACCTGGAATATTTTTGACAGTTAATCTATCCAGAAAAGCTTGATAGCTGAGGAATTTGCCTTCACTATCTTTCAACTTCAAATGATCTATAGTTTTTTGCACAATCACAGTCGAAGAGATTACCTCTACTTCTGTATCTAAAGGATTACTACGATCATTCGCTGGGTCGGATTTTACGCCCCCAGACTCCTGTTCAACCCCTGTGGGGGAAGCAATGGTATTTGTCTTGTGAAATAACAACTTACCAACAGCTTCGTAAGCAGGTTTTTTCCAAGATGCTGCTAAAACAGAAACCACACAGACTGGAAAGAATACTCCTAAACCAGGTATCCAACGACGTTTAACAACTTGCCAGTATTTATCCCATATCAGTGAAGAATCTGATGGCTCCATAATAAATTAATATATAATGTGCAATATTTGTTGATATTTATAGGTATATTTAATTAACATTGAATCATCAAATCATAGGATCAATACATAAGTAATGTAAATTCTTCGTAAAGATAATAAATATTTGCTAGGATAAACACTAAGTTAAAAAATCCCACGGTCAAAGTCGTGGGGTTGTAGAATAATCATGTCTTGTTAGGGTCTATTTAACTGTAGGAATCTGGTTCTATTTCCAGTAAAAGTACGTAGAAAATTCAGGTATATAGACGCAGCATAATACAGTAAACCCTTGATAATGGTGCGTTATGAACTCCGTTTTCACACACCCTACAATACCTAATTTTGCACAAAAGCAAATAGTAATCCTATAGATGTAGTGCGCTTTTACAAAACTTTATCGGGTAATTGAGTCACTGTCATCCTGAATAGAAATAAACTCAATTCGTTGGGAGTTGGTGCAATACTGTACCCAGGGAAGCAAATTACAAATTGATTGTTTGTGTGGACGTAATGGCAATTGGGATGCTGCCCAATCAATTCGTCTATAAAATGTCGCCAATCCAGAAATTTTACTTACATCGCCGCTCTACTTGATAATAAAAAGTGTACCAAGCAACAAATTTTTCAATTCCCACCTCAATGGATGTACTGGGTGCAAAGCCAACATCCCTAACTAAATCATCAACATCGGCATAAGTCATGGGAACATCACCAGGTTGCATTGGCAGGAAATTTTGTTCCGCCTTTACCCCTAAACAATCCTGTAACACTTGGATAAAACGCATTAACTCTACAGGCCGGTTATTACCGATATTATAAATTTTGTAAGGAGCCTTCCTAGTAGCTGGATGGGAATTATCTATGGAATCGGCTTGATTTGACTGAGGAATTTTGTCTATGACACGGATGATGCCTTCTACCACGTCATCAATATAGGTAAAATCCCGGCGCATTTTACCGTGATTAAATACATCTATGGGTTTACCCGCCAAAATGGCCTTGGTGAACTTAAAATATGCCATATCTGGACGACCCCAAGGACCATAAACTGTAAAAAAGCGGATTCCAGTTGTGGGTAAATCGTACAAATGGCTATAGGTATGAGCCATCAACTCATTGGCTTTTTTACTGGCAGCATACAAGCTAATGGGATGGTCTACATTATCCCCCACAGAAAAGGGAATTTTAGTATTGGCACCATAAACTGAACTCGAAGAAGCAAATACTAGGTGTTTAACTTGTGAATGGCGACATCCTTCTAAAATATTGACAAAGCCCACCAAATTACTATCTACATAAGCATGGGGATTTTGTAAAGAATAACGGACACCAGCTTGAGCAGCAAGGTTGACTACCACGTCGAATTTTTGCTCGTTAAACAGCTGGACTATTCCTTGGCGATCTGCTAAATCTAATTTATAGAAACTAAAATTCGGTTGATTTTTTAATTGGGCTAAACGACCTTCTTTCAGGGAAACATCATAATAATCATTGAGGTTATCTAGGCCAACCACACTATCCCCCCTATGTAGCAGGCCTTGGCTCAGATGAAAGCCAATAAATCCAGCAGCGCCGGTAACTAAAATTTTTTTCATGTAGCTTTTGTTGGTGATTTTGGCTGATGAATGTTGGATATTTGTGTGTTTATACTAACAACTGTACTTGTACCCGTTTAGTGCCCCAGGCAATTGAAAATTTCGTATTCTTCACAAAGCGATAAAAAATCACAAATTTAATTTAGCCAATCGCAAATCCTAAAAAATGACTAAAAAGTCTGATTTCATGGTGATAGGGGGCAAATACACCCTAATGCTTACGGCTCTCCCTACTGCCACTCATCTTAAAATAAAGATACATTGTCTTTAAGCAAAGTATTATGGAAGTCCTAGTAAGGATGAAATTTATTATCATCCCGACCGTGCAGTAAGGGAGCAAGACCTGCTATGTTTGAACACTTTACTTCTGAAGCTATTAAGGTGGTTATGCTTGCCCAGGAAGAAGCACGTCGCCTGGGACATAATTTTGTAGGAACAGAACAAATTCTCCTAGGATTACTGGGAGAAAAAACTGGGGTTGCTGCTGAAGTGCTAGCTGAGTTAAACGTGACTCAAAAAGACGCACGTCAAGAAGTTGAAAGAATTATTGGTAGGGGTTCTGGCTATTTACCCCCAGAAATTCCTTTTACCCCTAAAGTAAAAAGCCTATTTGAGCAAGCTTTTAAGGAAGCTCGCCGCTTGGGTAATAATTTTATTGGTACAGAACATTTACTCTTAGGATTAACTGAGGCTGGTGAAGGTGTCGCCATTAAGGTACTACAAAACTTAGGGGTTGACATTTCCCAGATCCGTAATTTAGTTATTCGTCGCCTGGGTGAAGTCGCATCTGTGGCACCAGGCGGTTTTGGTAGCGATGGCAGGCGCTCTGGTGCGGTAGCCCTAGAGGAATTTGGGAGGAATCTTTCCAAATTAGCCCAAGAAGGGAACATTGACCCCGTAATTGGTCGAGAACAGGAAATTGAACGTGCTATTCAAATCCTTGGCCGTCGTACCAAAAATAATCCGGTTCTAATTGGGGAACCAGGGGTTGGTAAAACTGCCATCGCTGAGGGTTTAGCCCAACGGATTAATAACCAAGACGTTCCCGAAATTTTGATGGGTAAGCAAGTCTTTAGCCTTGATATGGGGTTATTAATCGCTGGAACTCGCTTCCGGGGAGATTTTGAAGAACGTCTGAAGAAAGTTGTCGAAGAAATCCGTACTGCTGGTAACATCATTGTGGTAATTGATGAAATTCATACCTTAGTTGGTGCTGGTGGTACGGAGGGAGGTATGGATGCTGCGAATATCCTCAAGCCAGCTTTAGCTAGGGGTGAAATCCAGTGTTTAGGAGCCACTACCCTCAATGAGTATCGCCAGCATATTGAAAAGGATGCTGCTTTGGAGCGCCGTTTTCAACCAATTTTGGTGGGTGAGCCTTCTGTAGAAGAAACCATCCAAATTTTACAGGGTTTACGGGGAGTTTACGAGCAGCACCACCGGGTGAGTATTTCTGATGCGGCCTTGGCTGCGGCAGCCCAATTATCAGACCGCTATATTAGCGATCGCTTTTTGCCAGATAAGGCCATTGATTTAATTGATGAAGCTGGTTCCCGGGTACGTTTACGCAATTCCCTCAAGTTTGGGGATAAAGAATTGAAGCGGGAATTTAATGGTGTCATCAAAGATAAAGGTGAGGCCGTCAGGGTACAGGATTTTGTCAAGGCTGGGGAATTACGCGATCGCGAATTACAATTGACCACCAGACTCCACAACTTAGAAGATGGGGAGCGGGTGAATATCCCCATTGTGGATGAGGAAGATATTGCCCAGATTGTGGCATCTTGGACTGGGGTACCAGTGAATAAGTTAACTGAATCTGAATCCGAGTTGTTACTGCAATTGGAAGACACCCTACATGAACGCTTAATTGGTCAAGAGCAGGCTGTAACCGCCGTATCCCGCGCCATCCGTCGCGCCCGTGTGGGCTTGAAGAACGCCAATAGGCCCATTGCCAGTTTTGTGTTTTCTGGTCCTACGGGGGTAGGAAAAACAGAATTAACTAAAGCTTTGGCAGCTTACCTCTTTGGTTCGGAAGATTCCATGATTCGCTTGGATATGTCCGAGTATATGGAACGTCAAAATGTTTCCAAATTAATTGGGTCGCCTCCTGGTTATATAGGATACGAAGAAGGCGGGCAGTTAACGGAAGCTGTGCGGCGTAAGCCCTATACAGTAGTACTATTTGACGAAATCGAGAAGGCGCACCCCGATGTATTCAATATGTTGCTGCAAATCCTCGATGACGGTCATCTTACGGATGCCAAGGGTCGGAAAGTCAACTTCAAGAACACCTTAATCATTTTGACTTCTAACATTGGTTCTAAGGTGATTGAAAAAGGTGGTGGTGGTATAGGCTTTGAGTTTGCTGATAGTGAAGCAGACGCTACCTATAACCGCATTAAGAATCTAGTAAATGAGGAAATGAAGGCTTACTTCCGCCCCGAATTCCTCAACCGTCTAGATGAAATTATCGTCTTTACCCAACTCAAACAAGACGAAATTCGGCAGATTGCAGAAATCATGCTCAAGGAAGTTGTTGGACGATTAACGCAAAAGGATATTAAACTGGAAGTTAGCGATCGCTTTAAGGATTTAGTGGTCAAACAAGGTTACGATCCTAGTTATGGTGCTAGACCTTTACGTCGAGCAATTGTAAATTATCTAGAGGATTCCCTGGCTGAAGCAATTCTAGCTGGTGAGATTAAATCTGGTGATACAGCCTTTGTGGATGTGGATGCAGAAGATAAGGTGACAGTGAGTAACTCCCAAACCCCAGAATTGCTGCTAGCAAATGTGGTTTAGATTCGGTTAAGTTCGTTTGTTTTTGTGTTTAATATTTGTGCAATCAATTTTACTCCTAGTAGCAATACTAGGAGTTTTTTAGTTGATAGTTGATAGTTGATAGTTGATAGTTTTAATTGCTTTACTCCTCATCACCTCACCACCTCATCACCTCACCACCTCATCTGACGGTTGATGGTTCTTGAGTCGAACAATACTGTCCTAGCATATATAACCTGAGTTCGGGATAAGCTGAGTCCAAATGAAAAATAATTTGCATCGCCAATTACCTAAGTAGAATTTTTTCTTCCCCCTGCTCCCTGCCCCCTGCCCCCCTGCTTAGAAGCCAGGAGAGTGTCAAAAACGCGTTCTCAGATTCCAATCTGCTTGCTTTAAAGCAATCTTAACGGGATCGACAATTTCCAATCCAAACAAGAATTGCTGTACTAAACCCGTGCAATCTGCTTTTAACCATGTGAGCAAAAAGGGAATTTCACTACAACCGGCGATAATACAATCGGGTAATAGTTGAGTTTGAATTAGATTCATAAAGAATTCTTCACCTATTTGACAAGCTAAATCACGATTAAAGGCTTTAACTCCCCGATAAATGCAGTCCATAAGCTTTAACTGTAAAGTTTCGTTTGGTTCAATCAATTCTACATTTTGATTTACCAAAGGATTGGTATAGACCCTTCCCCATAATGTAGCAGTGGTACACAAAAGTAAAGGTTTCCTCAAACCTTGATTTTGTAGATATTGCACTACCGATTCAATCAGTGAAATATTCTCAAGCTTTGTAAACAATTGAGGTTGATTTATCAAAAGTTTTCGCCAGAGTTGAGGAAGAAAATAATGCACAGTATTACAAAGAAAAATCATTTGAATCCGCGTACTTTTGCTAGAAATCTCTGAAGTTGCTACCTCAACAGCTTTTTCTAACATTAATATCAACTGGTGTACTGAAGAGCTTTTCGTTCCTGCTTGTACGATTTCAGAGAGAACTTGGGTTCTGTCCGGTATACTACAGGCTTGGATTAATATGATTTCGCGTTCGTTTTGAAACAATTGACAAGCTTCCTCAAATCCAGAAATGCCTGCCAAAGGTCCCATACCACCTATTAGAACTAGTGGTGATGCTTTAGCTTTTTTTGGTCTGAGGACTATCAAGTCGATGGGATAATCCTTATCCGAAATCGTTTTCTCAAAGCTTGCATGATTGATAGCAATAGCAGCTAATCTTTGCCGATAAGCTGCTATTCCAATAACTGCTTCTTCAAATGTTTCAAAACAATAGTAATACTGTGGTTCAAGATTAAGATGCACTGAGAATAAGTTTATTAGCTTCTATGTCTTGTATTATTTGATTGCTTAACTCATTCATAACACCACCTAAACGAGTTAGATATTCAACAAACAAATTCTGTGCGAATTCATAATTCATTTAGAGGGGCGGTTGTCTGAGAAAATGACTTATCCATTAATACTAAAACGACCAAAATTTTTTGATATCATTATAAATTCGCCAGCTTTCGCAATTATACAATACCATTAGGACTTACACAAATAGCACATTGTGCCACACACCACGCTTTGCCCACCGACTAAAATGGGTATGAACATTGTCGTTAATCCCCAAATCGTTCGGGTAAATCCCGCCACGGAATACCTGCTCGGTAGCGATACAGTAAGGCTTCCATAAATAATCGGTTATCTTTCGCTGTCACTCCAACTGTCTGTTTTCGCACTGGTAGCGAGTCTTTGATGCGTTCGGTACTGGTTATCCCGCAAGGCATAGCGGCGTGTCATGATAGTACTCCTGCGTGTTACTAAATTCTCCCAAGGCTACTGATTTTATACTGGATTGAGACCTATTTGATGATACGCCCTAGATTTTCAATTTTTAAAAATGGAATTGAAGATTCAAAATTTAAAATTGAAAAAAGGTTTATTTGTTTAGCCTGTGAATCTATAATTTTAATGTGTTAAATAGATGATTAATGATTACAAAATTATTGCTATCTGGTATCTTTGTAGGCTTCTTTATTGCTTTGCCTTTTGGTGGTAACACAATCCTTTGTACAAAAAATACTTTATCCTATGGTGGAAAATATGGCCTTGCTACAGGACTAGGAGCGGCTACTGCTCATACTACCTATAGTTTTATAGGATTTTCAGGACTCGTTGCGATTAAATTCTTATTATCAACTTACCTTGGAGTATTAGAAATCATCGGTGGATTCTTTCTCTGCTACTTTGGAGTTTCTAGTATCCGCAAAGATATATCTGATATGAATGCAGATAATATGCAAAAATCAGGATTAATAAAAACCTATCTGGGATCTACACTTTTTGCCCTAACAAATCCTAAAAGCATAATCTTAGCGAGTATCTTAATAACTGAGTCAGAAATTTTTAACATGATTGACTATAATGAAATTTTTTTATTGACTATAATCTTATCCAGTATTTTCATTGGTTCAGCCTTTTGGTGGTTAATCTTAGTGACTTTCCTCAGTTTAATGAAAAAAGTTTTAAACCAAATATATTTGGTTGTTTTGAACCGTATTGCTGGAGTCTTAGTAATCTTGTTTGGTCTATTTTTTTCGGTGTTGGGATTCGCAAGGATCTGGTTTTTTCCTCACAGCACCTTATAATTTATCTAACTTTTCACGGGATATGGAAAAGGGGGAGTTTGTTCGCGATTTGCAGTGGCAAACAAACTTTGTGGTTGAGGGATTTCAGGTAAATTCATCTAAGGATGTGATTTCGGAGATAAACGTCTAACAAGACGCACAGTATTCACGGGGTGCTTGTTACCCCGTGAACTTTTTCTTAATAAATAGAAGATGCCAAACATCATACTGAAAAGCATGATATATGTTATTTCTTACTTATCACTTATCACTTATCACTTCTTACTTATCACTTATTACTTATTACTTAAGCCCAAAGGGCTTTTGTAGCATCCAGCTTTATTCCTATTCTGATTTATTTTGTCTTTCTTCCCTAACTTGACGTAGTTGGTTCAGGAGTTTGTTACCACTGTTTTGTGATGGAGCTGCCTGTACAGGAGTTTTGATTTTTACTGGTGGTTGGTTAACCGAAGTTGCTTGTTGCTTCTTACTACTGTTTGGTGAAGGAGATACCTGTACAGGAGTTTTGAGCTTCACTGGTTGGTTAACCGAAGTTGCTTGTGGCTTCTTGCTATCGTTTGGTGAAGGAGATACCTGTACAGGAGTTTTGAGCTTCACTGGTTGGTTAACCGCAGCTGTTTGCCGATTTTGCTTAATTTCTCTCAACTTCTGTTGTAAGGATTGGTTCTTAGCAGGAGTCGCACCGGGCTGTATTTTGTTGCCAACAGCCACATTAGAGTTATTCTGGAAGCTCAAACTAAATGGGTAAGAGGCAAGATTCTTGCTAGCTGGCGGTGGATTTTTGAGAAAATACTTCCTGATAGCTACTTTCTGTGCAGGAGAGATGGAGTTATCCGCTGGGAAAACTACATCTACCACTTTACCCTCAGTATCTACTACCAATCTCCCCATGACTCTCCCTTGCAAAGCCACCTTATCTGCGGGAACTACTCCACGGATAACAGCTTTTTCTTCAATTCCTGGATATTTTTGGCGAACTGACTGGGTTAAATTTTGGTAAGAATTTAATGCTGTAATTGCCTGACTTGAAGATGAAGATGAAGCTGGAACTGGGACTGTATTAGCTGGTGATTGCGGCTGATATTTTTGGAAACCGCCTGTGGCAGCAATACTATAATTCTCGCCGGGTTGAAAAACTTGTTTGACTTGAGCAACTAACTGTTGATTATTTGTGGCTGTATTTCCAGGTTGGTTGCTCGGGGAATTTTGATTGGTGTCGATTCCAGGAGGAATTTTTGCCGGATTGACAACTGGTAACTTGCGGGAGTTGCCATAATTTACACCACTATTGCGGGAAGTGTAAGAAGGTTTATAGGCAGAAGTGTAAGGCTTATAAGTAGAAGTATAACGTTTATAAGCACTTCTACCGGTATTAAATCTATTCCTAGAAGATAAGGTAAAAGATTGCCTTTTAGGTAAAGCAGCAGTGGGATATACGGATGTAGATCTTGGTAGTGGCTTTAAAATTGAAGAATTTGATGGAATCGGAGGTAATGGAAACTGATTATTTGGCAGAGTCGAATTAATATTTGGCAGGGGTATTTGGGGTTGGAGTGCTACCTTGGGAGCAACTGAAGTTTTTGGTAGACGCTGCTGCTCTGCCTGACTTAGTTCTACAAGTCCAACAGCTTTTGATGATGCTACTGTTTTTGGTTTATTGGATTCTACAGGCATCAACGGCAAAATGAAAGCTATGGCTCCATGGATACCAATTGAAGCTATAGCGGCTATACCTGTTGGTTGGCTTAAGAAATCTGGTATATTTTTGAAAACGGAGACGTAAGACATAGCTATTATCGTTCACTCGGCTCGTTTATTAAATTGGACTGGCAATTCTATTTATCTATATTAGTTTAGAAACAATAGAGCAAAAGCAGCATCCCATTACCAATAATAACTTCATCTGGGTTAGCCTATAAACAGGAAGATTGTCAAGTGGCTTGAGTATTTATATATACTGGAGTGCCAACTTAATTTAGTTGTTTCTTGGTGTTATGTGTACAATCAAAATCGAAAAATAAGGCAATTCCAGATTCTGGCGTTCGCTTAGGTCTGAGTATATAACCATATCAGGTAAAGTGGCTTTGACTACTATGCGACTGTTTGGCAGTAAACTACGCTGCTGTAAAAGTTGCCAGACTTGTTGGTAGACTGAACTTACTTTCATTAAGACTACCACATCCGCCCAATCTAAAACTGTTGCCAATTCAGCAATTGTATAAATGGCAGGTAACACTACCAATTTTTCCTGGCGGATGGTTAAGGGATGCCCCAAAACCGCCGCAGCTGCCATGGGGGAGCAAATTCCCGGCACTAATTCTACTTTTGCTTCTGGATGTATTTGTTGTAGGGTTTGCGCCAAGTAAGTAAAAGTACTATAAAAGCTAACATCCCCTTCACAAGCAAAGGCGACATTTTTCCCAGTTTGTAAGTATTGCCAAACTTTCTGGGCTGCGACAATCCAAGCTTGAGTCAGTACGGACATATCTTGGACATAAGGAAAGGTTAAAGCTAACTGTTCTTGCTTGCCTTGCAACCAGGGTGCAATAATTTGTTGTGCCATGCCCTGTTTCCCATTTACCCCGGCAGGAAAAGCCACTACGGGGGATTGTTGCAGTAGGCGCAGTCCTTTAACTGTAATTAATTCTGGATCCCCAGTCCCTACGCTAATGCCATAAAGAATGCCTATCTTCACAATTATTTATATAACTTTATATATAGAGCTTTTATTAGCTAAACACAATATATAGTACTACGCGCAAGTAATAAGTAATACAAGGGAATAGGGAATAGGGAATAGGGAACAGAAAAATGTCCTAACCCAAAAACATAGTGCTATATAGCAATGGACATATTGGTTAGGACAGTATTGTTCGACTCAAGAGCTGTCAACTGTCAACTGTCAACTGTCAACTATTCAGCCTAGATGCTGCTGCACTACTGATACCAATTCATTAGTCCAATAACTAGCCACATCAGCTAGCTCTGCTTCCACCATGACTCGGATGACTGGTTCCGTACCAGAAGCACGCACTAAAACCCTACCAGTATCACCCATGGCTGCTTGGGCATCAGCGATCGCATCTTGCAATGGTTGACATTTCGCCCAATTCATGCGTTTGTTTCGATCTTCTACTCGCACATTCTGCAACAATTGGGGATAGGTTTGGAAACTGCCATCAATCAGATCCCCGAGGGAAATGCCAGATTCTTTAACTAAGGTAGCTATATGTAATGCCGTTAATAAACCATCACCGGTGATGCCGTAATGACGACAGAGGATATGTCCTGATTGTTCACCACCGAGCATACTGCCAGTTTTGTGCATTTCTGCTTGCACATATTGGTCACCTACCCCAGTACGAATCAGCTTACCACCGATTTGATTCCATGCCCTCTCAAAGCCGAGATTTGCCATGACAGTGGAAACAATTAAATTGTCTGGCAACTGTTGCTTTTGCTTTAAGCTATTGCCCCATAGGTAAAGAATATAATCGCCATTGACTTCCCTACCATGATTATCCACTGCCAAAACCCGATCGGCATCGCCATCAAAGGCAAAACCTAAGTCAGCATTATATTCCTTTACTGCCCCTTGCAGAACTCCCAAATGAGTGGAACCACAATCAACATTGATGCGATCGCCGTCAGCCTTATTATGTAAACAAATAACTTCTGCACCCATGGACTTAAATACAGATAGAGCCAAACCTACCGCCGCGCCCCAGGCTGCATCTAAGACTATTTTCATCCCCTGGAGATGATTACCCCCGAAGGGTTGCTTTAAAGTATCAGCATAATTACTGATTAATTCTGGGCGAAAGTAATGTTTACCACAATTAGTTATATTGTTTGCCAGGGATGTATTACCTCTAATCCCAGCTTCAATTTCTACCTGGAGTGATGAGGGAAGTTTTCCACCGTTGGCATCAAAAACCTTAATTCCGTTGTCTTCTGGGGGATTATGACTGGCAGAAATCATTACCCCACCTACGGCATGGGTAGTATTGGTCAAATAGGCAACACAGGGAGTGGGACACAAACCCAAATACCAAACTTCTAATCCCGCAGCAGTCAATCCAGCACTCAATGCCATTGCTAACATATCACTGGAGTTCCGGGAATCTTGTCCGAGAATTATCGGTCCAGGATTAGATGCATGGCTATGCAAAATCATGCCAGTCCAAAAGCCAACTTGCAACGCCAAAGGCGCACTCAGTAAATCCCCCACCCTGCCTCGAATCCCATCCGTACCAAAGAGTGGTGTTTTTGGTAATGTAATACCTTCGTTGGGCAAACTGCCTTGAATATTGTCTAAGGCTGTGCCCAAACCCACACTCCTTTGATTCCGAGTTATTGATGAAACCATAAGCTTAAACACTCCACACAGTCCAATTGGAGAACATAACTATACACCCAATTTACATATTCTTAATGAATTTTTATTTATCAGGATTGGAATTGAACTATACATTTTGAGCAATCCCAGACCATAAAGGTTATTGTCGGAGAAAATGCCCATGAGTTTTATTAATTGCTTGTAAAGACTTGATGAAGTTGACGGTTGACGGTTGATGGTTGACAGTTGGTAGTTGACGGTTGACAGTTAGGAGTTAAGAGTTTTAATTTCTACTGGAGCGAGAAGCCGCTACCGCGTCTACACTCCTCACCTCCTCATCTCCTCACCTCCTCACCTCCTCACCTCCTCATCTCATCACCTCCTCACCTCATCACCTCCTCATCTCCTCATCTCCTCACCTCCTCACTCCCTCACTCCCTCACTCCCTCACTCCCTCACTCCCTCACTCCCTCACTCCCACACTCCCCACACTCCCCCTGCCCCTGTTCCCTGTTGCCTTGTATTACTTATTACTTAAATCCCTGAATGCAGCTTTCTTTCCAAAGCTAGAGCTTTGGTGAACAATTGGGAAAATTGTTCAATTTATTCATGTTAAATTTAGTTACGCATTTTTATTGAAAATAATTCTCTTTAGCAATGGGTATGCAAAATAGAAATTTATGACTGTTTACCTGGATAAATTTAGTTATTCAGGTGTACAAAACTAGCACCAATAATTAATCTTTACAAAGAACTATTGACTTTAAGTAAAAGGAAGGAAGATGTAAACTTCAAAAAAATTAATAAAAATTCTTATCAAAAAGTTCTATGGTAACTTTTTAGTGGCTTTTGTTTAAGTCCATTTACAATTTAATACGACCTCTGGCCAGTTCACTTTTTAAAGTTGAGAAATTTAGTATGAGCAGCAATTTAGCAAGCAAATTGCGTGTAGGCACAAAAAAAGCCCACACAATGGCAGAAAATGTTGGTTTTGTCAAGTGTTTTTTGAAGGGAGTAGTTGAAAAAAACTCCTATCGTAAATTAGTAGGTAACCTCTACTTTGTTTATTCAGCGATGGAAGAGGAGATGGAAAAGCTGCAAGACCATCCCATTGTGTCTCAAATTAACTTTAAAGAACTATACCGGAAAAAAAGTTTAGAGCAGGACCTGAGCTATTACTACGGTGCTAAATGGCGGGAGCAAGTTAAACTATCTCCTATGGGTGAAGCTTATGTTAAGCGCATTCGGGAATTAGCCCAAACAGAGCCAGAATTATTGGTAGCCCATTCCTATACCCGTTACTTGGGTGATTTATCTGGAGGACAAATTCTTAAGGGTATTGCCCAAACGGCGATGAACCTGGAAGATGGTGGTACTGCTTTTTATGAGTTTGCGGATATTAGCGATGAGAAAGGATTCAAAACCAAATATCGCCAAACCTTAGACGAGCTACCCATTGATGATGCCACAGGCGATCGAATTGTGGATGAAGCTAATGATGCTTTTGGCATGAACATGAAGCTGTTCCAAGAGCTAGAAGGTAATTTAATTAAAGCCATCGGTATCATGGTTTACAATACCTTGACCCGTCGTCGTAGCCGGGGTAGTACGGAGTTAGCAACTGCCGAGTAATAATTATCCAGCAGCTATATATAAGTCAATATATAAGTCAATCTGGAATAATGGATTGATAGGGGCAGTGCCTCTAGGAAAGTAAAAGGTAGATGCTTTTTTCCTTCTTAGAAGAATTGCCCCTAAATTGTCTTTTTAGCGAACTAATATGGCTGCAAAAATTCCCGTCACCGTTATCACTGGCTTCTTAGGAAGTGGTAAAACAACCTTGATTCGTCATTTGCTACAAAATAACCAAGGACGACGGATTGCGGTTTTAGTCAATGAATTTGGCGAGCTGGGTATAGATGGTGAGTTGTTGAAATCCTGTCAAATTTGCCCGGAAGATAGTGACGGTAGTGATAGTATATTTGAGCTTACCAATGGCTGTTTGTGCTGTACGGTGCAGGAGGAATTTTTGCCAACAATGCAAAAGTTACTCCAACGCAAGGATAGTATTGACTGTATTTTGATTGAAACTAGTGGTTTAGCCTTACCCAAACCCCTAGTCAAGGCCTTTCGTTGGCATGAAATTCGCTCCGGTGCCACGGTGGATGCGGTAATTACGGTGGTGGATTGTGCTGCGGTAGCCGCCGGTACATTTGCCAGCGACCCCCAAGCAGTGGCAGCCCAACGGGAGGCTGATGATAGTTTGGAGCATGAAACCCCCTTGCAAGAGTTATTTGAAGACCAACTAGTTTGTGCGGATTTGGTGATTTTAAATAAAACCGATTTGGTGGATGAAGCCACAAAAGCTACAGTTGAGGAGTTGGTGAGGCAGGAGTTACCCAGGGTAGTGAAAATGGTGGATAGTTGTGAAGGGAAACTCGATCCATCCTTGCTGTTAGGGTTTAATGCGGCGGTGGAAGACAACTTAGATAGTCGTCCCAGCCATCATGATACGGAAGAAGAACACGATCATGATGATGAGATTACCTCAACCCACCTGATTTTAGATCGTGCCTATGACCCAGAGCAACTGATGATGGGGTTGCAATCATTAGCACAAGAGCAGGATATTTATCGGATTAAGGGGTTTGTTTCAGTGCCAAATAAGCCCATGCGTTTGGTTATGCAAGGGGTAGGAAGCCGATTCGATCAATTTTACGATCGCCCTTGGCAAACTGATGAAGCTAGGCAAACTAGTTTAGTGTTTATTGGCAAAGATTTGAATAGTTCGGCAATTGAGTCCCAATTGGTAGCACTTTAGAAGAGGAGGGAAGGAGTGAAGAAGGGAATTCCCAGATTTGCTGTTCGATATTCCCACAAGTTTTAGACTCTGTGCGTCTACACTCCCTCATTCCTCCTTAGTCGTAGGTTGGGTTGAGGAACGAAACCCAACAAAGTCCTGACAATGTTGGGTTTCGCTATCGCTCTACCCAACCTACAATTCTCCTTAGCTTAACCAATTTCAATGTCCGCGCTCAAAGTAGCTACAGCTATAACAACCGTGAGTTTCGGGTTATGATTCTGATATTTGCTCCAAGCGCGTTAACCATTGATTAAAATGTTGACACTGCTCGCGAATAATATCTAAACCAATATCCAGAGCAATTAGCGAACCATGCCAAGGTTTCTCGTAATCAGGAAATAAACGTAGAATCCTTTTTGATGGTGCAGTTTGCGGATCATCATTAATATGTTCTGGTGATGTAAATTTATCACAGTCTGCCTGAAGACAATCAGCAATGTCTTGCCCAAACCAACCAGCAAACGCTTGAGGCGAGCTGTATAAAAGCCCCTCAAATTCATGCACCAGTAAATTGGGGATAAAATTGTTATTGTCAATATCAGCTCCCATCTGCTGTTCCAAATATGAAGCTTTCACAAATGGATCAGTTGTGTGTGGCTGGGAATTTTTACCAGGGAAATCACTGAGCAACCCGTATAAATCAAACATGGTGGTCACAAATGCTGTACTGTCCTCTCGGCATTTACGATACACCTGGGGCTTTATTTTTCCATAGCTAACTACTCCCCCCTTACCTGTTTTGCTCGTTCTTACAAGTATGGGGTAGAGGTATATATTCTGACGCTGAAAATGGTCATACAGCACTTCCCTAACAAAAGTTTCTTCTGTTTGCCCCTCAACAAAAATATGGACTCGAATCATCTTGCAGGTCTCCCTCCAAAAATGTTCTTGTTCCATAACTCGCCTAGAGTGTAGTCTTCCAGCCATTCAGCCAAATCGTCCTCTTCAAGTCGCCTCAGAGATGATTTGCCCCCTTCTCGGTCTACCACAATCACATCTGCTGGCTCAAACTGATTCAGTAGTTCCACTGATTGGGTAGAAACAATAATCTGCTTCTCTTTTGCTATGGTACGCATTAAGGAGCCAAGAATGGTAATGGCATAGGGATGGAGTCCCAATTCTGGCTCATCAACCAGAATGGTAGCAGGTTGTAAATCTACGGGTTGTAGAAATACTACTGTCAAACAGATAAAACGCAAGGTGCCATCTGAAAGCAGATTAGCTTTAAAAGGTACATCTTGCCCCCGTTCTACCCATTCCAATTCAATCACATCAGGGTTTTGTGGTGCTGGACGTAAGTGAAAGTCGCCGAAAAATGGAGCAACTAAACGAATAGTTTTAATAATCCGTTGATACGATTGAGAATTAGTTTGGCGCAGTAAATAGAGAAAAGCAGCCAGATTACGGGCATCAGGACGCAAGTAAACATTATCATTGATGGCGTGGGGTTGCTTGACATAAGCAGTATCACTGGTGTCATGGAAGTGATAGACACGCCATTGCTGCATAGCAGGCACAACGTAATCGTCAATCCCTGTATCAGTACCTTGTAAAGCTAGAGTTTCAAAATGACCCCTGCCAAGCACCATTTCTCTCCCTACATTCCACCAAAAGGATTCTTTGGTGAACATGAGGCGATTATCCTGGGTTGGCTCTAGGGTGGCAAAGTAACCATTATTGCCAAAGTAGAGTTCTATTTCTAACTGTTCGGTGGTTTTGCGACCAAAATGTAATAAGGCATCAGGACTTCCTTGGCGACTCACAAACACTTGCAGATTCTCCTCAAGTATCTGCTGCACCATCCTGAAAAAACCAATAAAGTTGGATTTACCCGCCCCGTTACAGCCAATTAAGACATTAAGCTGTGATAATTCTAGGTCACATGAGGCGATGGATTTAAAACCTTTCAATACAATTCTTGATAGTTGCTCAGGGCTATCAGGTGGCATTGGTTTATGTTTTCCTAAAAGATGTTTGGGGTCTAAGTGATGTTAATGGTTTTCTTTTGGCTTTAGCCTTTGGTTAAAAGTGATATCGTTTCCGTTTGTATCGGAATTATTTAAATTTCGGCGTTGCTGATTAGACAGATGATTTTTATCTCACGCAGAGGCGCAAAGACGCAGAGGAGTAATGTTTGTTCTGGGCTAAAAATCTAAGTTCATCCCGCATTTATGCAACGCCTAAATTTCCTCTCTTTTCCTTTTCCTCTGTGTTCTCTGTGCCTCTGTGGTTTTTTATCATTCCGATGTAACCGGATTTGATATGATATCTCTTGCAACTATCTACCTAACCTGTTAGGAATACCTTCACAACCCCCAGGAATAGTAGCTCTAGTTTTTTCTCCCCCCCAAGCACAGCAATAGTGACGGGTAGCTTCAGACATCCTTTTAACATGACTGAGGTCCGCATTTTCTACCACCGTACCAGTATGTTCCCCTGTTTGATAGTTTGGTGGCTCGGTACGACTGCGGGGAGATGCTGTTTCTAATGAACCATAATATAAACGAATGCCATTGAGATCCGCACCTTTAAGATTTGTTTCATATAAAATAGCCCGGGATAGGTTTGCCTTAACTAAATCACAACCACTGAGATTTGCCCGGACAAAATTAGCTTCGCTTAAGTCAGTCCACCGCAAATCAGTTTCTGCCAAATCTGCACCTGCTAACATTACCCCTAAATCAATCACCCGCACCCCTGCGAGCCTATCCTCTGCATAACCACCACTACCGTTAAGAATTGCCCTGCCTAAGTGTCCATCCCTTTGTAAGGGTGTAAGTAATTTAGAACGGGAGAGAAATCTGAGAATTTTGGCCTTACCACTCCCATCTACACTACTAAGAATGGCGGCGGTGCGTCCTTCTGCTAACAGCCGTTCTTGGGGCCAATCTTCTAATAATCCTTCTTCATCTAAAACTAAATCTGATATACCTTGGAAGTAAGAATCAATGGTTTGTTGTTGGGTAATAACATTTTGTTGGACGGTGAGTAGGTTTTGCTGAATGGTTAAATCCTTAGAAATAATATACTGTCGCCAAGCAACATAAACGGCAATAATGGCAATGAGAATTTGTCCTAAAGCACCAAACCATTCTGCTAAGGTTCCCGAGGCTTCCCAATTAATCTTCCGTCCCCAGGCCATGATAAGATTGCCCAATCCAGTGAATTTAACTAATCCAATAGTACTAACAACAACTCCCACGAATCCGCATAAAAGCATTCGTTCGTAGGCAGAAAACCACTCTGCGACTACATCTTCTATCCAAGGCAAGAGCATTGCCACAGATAACAATAATGTTGCTATGGTACCGATTATACCTAGGATAAAATTATTGATAGCCATACCGATGACAGTCATGGCGATCGCTACTATTGTTAACAATAATGCCCTAGGAGTAACGGTAATTGGATTTACTACTCGCTCTTGGAGTTGATAATTGGTTTGTTTGAGAGTATCTGTATTGTGTTGCGATTGCAAAGTAATTGCTGCTAGAGCTTCTTGTGCAGCTAGCTTTTCTGTCATCGAGCGACTCTCACTTGCATTGTCAAAATCGTTGGGTTGCAAATCTTTTTCTGGTATGGGATGAAAATTAGGTTCTGCTATATATTGTGCCCCACCGGGTTCCACACCGTAACATGATTTTTGCTGAATTAATTGGTATGTTTTTTTAATTGGTATTAATAACCTAACTCTCCCATCTGTTTCTGACACTGAGTTCAATATTAATAGTAATAGTGTATAAAATAGGGAAATATCTACGGATAGAAGCAAAGTAAGCGGCTTAAATCAACAATAAATCTGAAAAATAGGTGTCCATTTTACTACTCATGGAGTATTTTATATATCTAGTATTGAGGAGAAAATATGTCTACACCGGTAAATATACTTGTAATTATTCATGGTATGGTTCCCCATCCTGAACCCAAATCTCCGTTTAAACTGTATCAGGAGTTTTGGGATGCTTTACTTGAAGAGGAACCAGAGCTATCTCAAGTTTTCCCGGAAAGTTTTATTGGGGTTGAGTGGGGACAGGAGTTACCAATTAATTTCAGCATACCTTCATCTGAAATACGTAACGACCAAAGACTAACCCGCGCCCAAAATTTTGTGAATCAACGGATTCGCTACGATGAAGTGGTGCAAGACTCCCACCCTAATAATATTATTCAGGATATGGACTTTCCCATACTCACACCTTTGGTAAGAAAATTAGTAGTTGGTTTGCGAGAATCTATTATTACCCGTGGTTGTGGTGATGTAATTTATTACTCTTCTGAAGATGGAGAGAGGGAAGTTCGTCGGGCTGTTTATGGACAAGTTCTAGAAAAATTAGAGCCTTATCATGAAGCTAAAGATGTTCGTCTTCACCTGATGGGCCATAGTTTGGGTGTTACCCTAACCCATGATTTTCTGTTTGGCTTATTTGCTCCCAATCATCAACCAGGATTCTGTGAAAAAGATTTTGGTGAGGATGGTAAACGTTTTGAAAAATGGCGACAGAAAGCACAAAAAAAGGAATTAAAATTGGGTTCTTTGTCTAGTACTGCTTCTCAAATTCCCATGTTTGTCATGCGTAAACAAAAGTTAGTAGATATGTTAGCTGAAAATAAATTACTTGACCCTAGTAATATTGGAATCGAGCATACCAATCAGGTGAAGTGGAAACTATTCTACGATGTGGACGATATACTTGGTTTTTGTACTCGACGATTGTACAATGCCCCTGATGAAATTAGGGAATACCAAGTAGATTGTGGAGATAATCCTGGTGATGCCCATAATGGCTATTGGAAAAATAAAACAGTAATTAAACAAACAGCTAATTTATTGATGTCAAATGCTGCTGGACATGATTAAGTTGATAGTTGACAGTTGATAGTTGATGGTTGACAGTTGACGGTTGACAGTTCTTCAGTTGAACAGTACTGTCCTAACCAATATTGCTATAATTGTTATTTTTTTGTACTAGAAATTCTCTGATAATCTATGTTTTAAGTCAATACGGTTCAGTTAAGGAAAATTGTAGGTTGGGTTTTGTTCTTCAATCCAACCTGCGCTATTTTTGGTTTTCACCGCTTAACTGAACGGTATTGGGTTTTAAGGTAAAGTTATTTTATCCAAACCAGTGAGATGGTTCGCAACCAGGCTGAACTGTTGCACATAGATGGTGGCTAATACATTCAGATTTTGCTTGGATAATTGATTGAATTCCTTGATAAATCAAACCTTCAATGTGTATTTGATGCTCTAGTGGATTACGGGGTAATTTGTCACTCCAATCACAAGCATTATCTGTTTCCTGATTATTATAAAAGCAGGGAATACGACTAAAAACATAAGCGATTAAGTCTTGTCGTAATTCAGGAATAGCAAAGGCTTGTTGATATGGATAATAAGAATAAGTACCCAGGACACTTTCAATCTCTGCAATCACTGATTGCTGTGTTAAATTGATGACTGTTTTCATGATTTAAAACTCCTTTTCTATCCAGTCAATGATGGCTTAACTAAGAACCTGTGGGAAGGCTATACCGTTGGGAATCAATATGAATTGAAAAAAATAAGGTACAAATTCCCATAAAGACGCTGAACTCCCATGATTTAGAAACTAGTAAGTATTAATACTTGATTGGTTGAGCTGAAGACTTAGGAATTTTTTATAATCAATCAGGTATTGGATAATACCAATTTTTTCAAATATTTTATTAATCGGCAATAAAAGATACAAAACTAATCATATACAGTGCATCTTTCTACGTAAAAATACTGTTGGTCAGTCAATTTTGGATTTTGGATTTTAGATTTTGGATTTTAGATTTTGGATTAACTACCGAATCCGAAGGGGGGTTCCACCTGCCCTTGCAAACTTTCTAAAACGGATTTATCGCTGAATTAAGCTCAAAATCCCTGTGTATAGTTTGGGTTAAGAGACAAGATAATCCAACTAAAAGATACTCAGTATTAGGTTTGTGTTCCGTCAACCCAACCTGATATGGACATATGAGGAGCCTATTATATCACAGAATAATGATAAATGCCCACGACGTGACGATCGCTATATCATATTCTCCAATATGGCGATCGCAAAGTGCTTTGGTTATTGACCGAAAAAGAAAAGGATACAAGCCCCCGGATTTATCCGTGGAAACAAACAAAGGATTTTATCATTATTCCAAGCCCCTGGCTTTAGACATGGGGACAATCTAAAATCCAAAATCCAAAATCCAAAATTGAATGACGATTTAATTGTTTAGTGCATATCGTCGTATTCGTGGGTTTGTTGCACCCTTCTAACTTCTTTGCGGGGGGGTAAAAATTCAGCTCGCCGTAGGGGAACTAAGGGTTGATTGGGGTTGTGATAAGGATGTAGTACTTGTACTGTGCGGGTACTACGTTCCTTGGGGGAAAATAGGGCTAAAACACCTGCCACTACCACTCCACCACCAATTGCTAAACTCATTCCTCCTACTGCCCAAATTATCGGTGAAGACAATAGGGTATTTTCCGTGCTATTTAATTCTGCTGGTGTGGCAGCTTGTTGATTTGTGTTTTGAGCATTTAATTGCAACTGTTGCAGTTGGAACTGCATTTGTTGATTTTGAACTTTGAGTTGATTATTTTCTTGTTGTAACCTTTCACTAATTACCTTTAACTTTTCTAGCTCTGCTATTGTCTGACTAGTGTTTGGGTTTACGGGTAAAGGAACATTGGGATTTTGTTGTAAATAAGGATATGTTCCCACCTGTGGCATCATGGGAGTCACCACAGGTGCTTGCACGGGCGGAGATACAGTAAAATTGGGTTGCACAGGGGTATTACCTGCTGCACCCTTAAGTAATAGGAGCGCCGCCAGCCCTGCTATTGCGACTCCGCCGACAAATGCCATACTTTCACTCATCGTCTTTTGCCTCTAGACTGCCACACCACTAAATTTAATAGTTTATATTTTCTCACACTCATAAATTTATACCTTACCGCCCCTTCAATATAATACTCAAAATATAAATGTTGATATTGACTAGTTGTTAAACCACTGGTATGTGCTTTATATATTCAAAACGATCTCCGTTAAATTGTCTACTGAGGAAGGTGAAAAAAATTAGCTGTTTACACTTTTTAATTTACCTTCCCTAACTTCATGACAGTAAGTAGTTAATTTTACCTAAGATTTTGCTAATGCTAACTTAAGATTCTGACAAAAACTAGCGATCGCACTTAGTCCTTGTTCTGGTGTACCTTCTGCCAATCTCTTAACTATAGCACTGCCGACGATGACTGCATCTGCGCCCCAACCCCTTACTTGTTGTGCCTGTTCTGGTTGGGAAATTCCAAAGCCTACGCCAATGGGTTTGTCTGTAACACTACGAATCTGGGGAATTAAATCCGATACCCGTGATTCAATTTGCGATCGCATACCTGTCACCCCGGTGACGCTAACTAGGTAAATAAATCCTTGGGAGGCTTGAGCAATGGCTTCCATACGTTCCTGGGAACTGGTGGGAGCAATAAGTAAAATTACTTCAATGCCAATTTTGCTGGCTGGTTGGAGTAAATTCGCAGCTTCTTCTAGGGGTAAATCCGGTACTACTAACCCAGCCACACCAATGTCTGCTATTTGCTGGAGAAATTGCTCAATCCCCCGGTTTAAAATTGGATTATAGTAGGTAAACAGAATAATTGGTGCATCCAAGGTAGGAATTACTTGTTTGAGCATTTCCAATACTTGATCCAAAGTTGTACCCCTTGATAAAGCCCTGGTTGCAGCAGCTTGAATTACTGGGCCATCGGCGAGGGGATCGGAATAGGGTACACCTAATTCAATCATATCCGCACCACTGCGATCGAGGGTTTGGAGTGCAGATGCGGTTGTTGATAAATCAGGATCACCTGCGGTGATAAAAGGAATTAAAGCACATTGTTGATTTTGTGCCAGTTTTGCAAAACAATCAGAAATCACAGCCATTTTAGTTATCAATCAAACAATTTTGAATTTTAGATTTTGGATTTTAAATTTTAGATTTATTTGATCTAGTGCTCCACCAACTTAATTTTGCTGGGTGAACCAAATTCTAGACTTGTCCTCTCTTTCTCTTCCTCTGCGCCCTCTGCGCCTCTGTGGTTTTTTCCTCTACCCCTGATAATTAACGTGGTGAAGTACTAGTAAAATTTCGGATTTTAAAATCTAAAACTTGGTGACTAACCAACTATTAATTTATGCCTGTGAGTCTTTTTCTGATTCTGGTTCTATTTTTGCTTGCAGGCGCTGCAATTCTTCTGGTGAAAGTTCATCCAAGCGTTTTTGCAAGAAAGCTTGTTCATACTCATCCCGTTGTTGATGGTAGGTCATTTTATTGTTCACGGCACGAAATACATAGGTAAATAACCAACCTATCAATCCAAACACAAGCAACGCTTGGCTCCATATTCCAGCATTTTGGCTATCTAAACCAACTAACTGCAATAAAACATACACCAAGCCGCCCGCAACAAAAACGCCGAAAACAATTCCAATAGCGTCAATACGTCGCATGAGAAAATGACCTACCAATATTAATTACACTTCAATTTGTCGTCGCTGGGGTCGAATATTGACAAACGGCGACAGGAGCAATAAGCCGGGGAAGAAGAAAAATACTAAAAAGTACATAAATCCCCGTTCAATGGAGCTAACTACGTACCACCGCAACTTGAGGTAAAACAATACGGCTACGGGTAGTACCAGTAGATAAGCTCCAGCCAACATTAAATAGAGTAATGCTACAACCATACTTTTGTCTCTTAGTCTACAAGGTCAACGGGCATCTTGTTCCCATGATAGGCTGATGCACCGAGTTAGGGAAGGGGGAGTGTGGGGAGTGTGGGAGGTGTGGGAGGTGTGGGAGGTGTGGGGAGTGTGGGGAGTGTGGGGAGTGTGGGGAGTGTGGGGAGTGTGGGAAGTGTGGGGAGGAGTGATGGAGGGATGCTTTGTCTTCACAGGTTTCTCATTTTTTTCATCTAAAATTAGAAGTAGGGGTCAAGGAGAATTTAGAATGAAGAATTTAGAATGAAGAATTTAGAATTATTACCCCATAGATGAATCGAGGGGCTTGAAATCAGGAAAATATTTTTTCTCTCCACGGATGAATACGGGGGCTTGTATCCAATTTTTTTTGGTCAATCAATTGTGGATTTATTCCATGAACAAATTCGGATGCTTCAGACATTTTTCAATTCCCAATTTTAAATCTTCAGTCCAAAATTGAAAATTGAAAATCTAAAATTCGGTAAAAATGGAGGCTAGTATTATGGATACTAGTAAAAAAGTAGTTGGGATTGTTGGTAGCTATCGCAAAAATGGATTTATTGATACTGCGATCGCTCAAATTTTAGCATCAGCTGAACATCAAGGGGCAGAAACTCAAAAAATTTATCTCCAAGACCAACATATTGAATTTTGTACCAATTGTCGCGCCTGTATGCAAGAACCAGGAACCCAGAGGGGTAAATGTGTTCTAGAGGATGATATGGACGGGGTTTTACAAACCATTGAAAGTGCTGATTCCCTTGTGATTGGCGCACCTGTGAATTGTGGTAATGTAAATGCACTAACGCGCAGATTCTTAGAACGGTGTGCCTGCTATGGGTATTGGCCTTGGGATACACCTGCACCTAAGATGAGAAATCCGACAATCAGGAAAAAAGCCGTTCTCGTCTTATCCAGTGCTGCACCAGCTTTAATGGCTAGGTGGTTGACAGGAGCCCTTGGCGCATTAAAAAATTTAGCAAAGATGCTAGGGGCAAAACCCATTGGTGTATTATGGATTGGCTTGGCTAATTCCCAAGAAGCAGAACTTTCTGACAAGGATAAAAAGCAAGCACAGCAATTAGGACAGAAATTAGCAGTTGCATAACCAATTACTTCTTTTTATCTTTGCGACTATCCTGGGTCAAGCCCTTCGGGTTGCGCCATTTGCTTTATGCCGGGAAACCCGTCCACTGCGTGAGACATCTTAAACCCATCACTCCCCATATTTCTCTTCCAATTCTTGATATTGAGGAATACCAATAAATTCCTTAAATTCCTCAAAATTCACCATATTGTCAAAATCCGCCGTAGTTCCCCGCTTCTTCAAACCCTCGAAACAAGCTGTCATCACCTGGGTAACTGCAAGTAAAGCCGAAACGGCGAAAAAGACAACCTTAAACCCCATCTGTTGCAATTGGGATGCAGAAAGTTGGGGAGTTTTCCCACCTTCAATCACATTAGCCACCAATGGTACATCAGGAAAAGCTTGAGCGATCGCTTCTAATTCTGCCACAGATTGGGGTGCTTCCACAAATAATACATCTGCACCAGCCTGAATATAAGCCCGTCCCCGACGTATCGCCTCATCCAAACCCAGGTTCGCCCTCGCATCAGTGCGAGCAATAATTACCAAACCACTATCACCACGGGCATCAACTGCTGCCCGTATTTTCCCCATATGCTCTGTCATTGGTATAACCTGCTTACCCTCAAAATGACCGCATTTTTTTGGCCATTCCTGATCCTCCAGAATCACCCCTGCAATCCCCAACTGCACAGCATCTTTCACAGTGCGGATTACATTTAAAGCATTCCCATAGCCTGTATCACAATCAGCAATCAGGGGGATATTTACAGACTGAGCAATTCGCCCCACACTGTAAAGCATTTCCGTAGCAGTGAGGAAACCATAATCTGGTAAACCCAAGGTAGAAGCAGCAATGCCAAAACCACTGCTAGCGATGACTTCAAAGCCTGCATTTTTAGCTAATTTTGCTCCCAAACAGTCATAGATACCAGGAATAACTATTATCTCAGGGCGTTCGAGTAATTGTCGCAGTTTTTGTCCAGGATGCATTTATTTAGTTTGTAGTTTGTAATTCTTAATTTGCAAGTAGTTATTGAAGATGGCAAGAATAGAGGAAGTAGAGGAATGTGGGGAGAAGGAGAAGAAATTTTATTTAATTCCCAACAGTAAACAGTCAACCGTCAACTGTCAACTGTCAACCGTCAACTGTCAACCGTTATTTCTTCAGTGGGAATTCAAAATCTTCGCAACTGTCTGCACATCCTTATCACCCCGTCCAGAACAGTTAATGATAATCCGGGGACTACCTTCCAACTGAGGACAAAGGGTTTCCAAATAGGCGATGGCATGGGATGTTTCTAAAGCAGGGATAATCCCTTCTAACTGGGACAATCTCTGGAAGGCTGCTAAAGCTTCAGCATCGGTAACGCTGTAATATTCAGCCCGTCCCAATTCTTTCAAATAGCTGTGTTCCGGACCCACCCCAGGATAGTCTAAGCCAGCACTAATGGAATGGGGTTCAATTACTTGTCCCTCTTTATCTTGCAACAAGTAACTCATGGCTCCATGCAATACACCAATCCGTCCTTTTGTCAAGGTTGCAGCGTGCTTTTCTGTATTTACCCCTTCTCCAGCGGCTTCTACGCCAATCAATCGCACAGAAGGTTCCCTGACAAATTCGTGAAATAGTCCCATGGCATTGGAGCCACCGCCCACACAAGCCATGAGGATGTCAGGTAAACCACCCCATTTTTCCCTGGCTTGGGCGCGGGTTTCCTCTCCAATTACCGCATGGAAATCCCTGACTATCATGGGGTAGGGATGGGGCCCAGCTACGGAACCGAGGATGTAGTGGGTTGATTCCACATTGGTTACCCAATCTCTAATGGCTTGGGAAGTAGCATCTTTGAGGGTTCCTGTACCAGCAGCAACTGGGCATACTTCCGCACCCATGAGGCGCATTCTAAACACGTTCAAGGCTTGGCGTTCCATGTCATGCACGCCCATGTAGATGACGCATTCTAGACCAAATCGAGCGCAAACTGTCGCCGTTGCGACTCCGTGCTGTCCGGCTCCAGTTTCGGCGATGATGCGTTGTTTACCCATGCGTTTTGCCAGTAGTACCTGACCGATGGCATTATTAATTTTGTGGGCTCCAGTATGATTTAAGTCTTCACGTTTTAAGTAAATTTGCGGTCCGCTACCATCAGGACGGGCATAGTGAGCAGTGAGACGTTCGGCAAAATATAAAGGTGTAGCCCGCCCGACATAATCCTGAAGTAAATCTTGTAATTCAGCTTGAAATTGAGGATCTTGGCGGTATTGCTGGTAAGCTGTTTCTAATTCCGCTAAGGCAGGCATGAGGGTTTCAGGCACATACTTACCGCCAAAGCGTCCAAAACGTCCTTGGGAATCGGGATTTTGGGTATTTGTAGAATCAGGTGAAAGGGGAGTTGTAGTCACGGATTAGTTAAAATAACGGCATAAGAATAATTTTAGAACCGACGGGAAGGTTATGGGACAAATACAAAAATACCATCATTGTTGTTCTTAGCTATGGCTAGTATAAATAAATAAACACATTTTATACAAAAAATATTTAATTTTAATAATATCAATCTAGTTAAAAACTGGGTTTTTAATTTTGTCTATATAAATTAGAAATTCTGATTCTGTAATGCCAATCAAGAACAATTTATTTTCTCAGTCGGTTGTAACTTAGGAACAATTGAGCAATGAACATAAAGGTTATGTCCTGGTAAATTTACTTGGTATTGTCGATTCATATTTGACTAAAAGACCTAACAAAAAAATAGAAGTTGACTTTGGAGAGTAAAAGGAAAGAAAAATTTTTCTGTTGAGTCTTCTGTCATGGTGTATGAAAGTAGATGACGGTTACCGTTAATGATTATTCCCATAAGGATAATGTCTCATAATTGTCTTGCAAATATTTACAATTATCTGAAAATTTCAGATAAAATTGCTACTTCTGGGCAGCCTGATAAGGAAGATTTTGCCATGATTAAGAGAGCAGGATATCAGTTAATTATTAATTTAGCAATGTCTGATTCTCCTGATGCTCTACTTGATGAAAAAGAAATTGTTGAAGCAGCAGGTATGGAATATATACATATTCCTGTAGTTTGGGATAATCCTTTGATTGA